>CANPZK010000046.1 GCA_947588875.1 uncultured Clostridia bacterium | reverse complement strand
CCCCGCTCCTCTAAGGCGCGGCGCACTCTGATTGCCGTTCGCTCCGACACCATGCCGGTCTTGCCGTGGAGCACATACGACACCGCCGCCGTGCTGAGGCCCAGCTCATACGCAATATCCGAAAGCCGTACCTTTTCTTCCATTTCACACCTCCGATCCCCGCGGCGGAACCTATGCCGCCGCAGCTTATCCGCTTAACCGTATTTTTTGACGGCTTATACACAAAAACAAAAGGACGATTCTATCATTGAATCGTCCTGCTGTGGTGCGAGTGATGGGACTTGAACCCATACGTCGTGAAACACACGCCCCTCAAACGTGCCTGTCTGCCTGTTCCAGCACACTCGCATATCTTTCGGTCAACGAGTGTTATTATATCAAAGCGGAATAATAAAGTCAAGTCCTTTTTTGATTTTTTTCTATTTTTTTACCTCTCGCCGCCTTGGCTGTATAAGCCGAGGAAAATACTCATAAAATAATTATATATATTAATTTTCGGGGTGATAGATTTGAAACGAACTTCCTTTTGGCTCCTTCCCGTCCTTGTTTTGACTCTGCTGCTCTGCTCCTGCACGCAAAGGGCAATCGGCAGTCAGGCAGACGAGCTGAGGGTAAACTCCTGGAGCGGAAGCGGCGAGTACAGCACGACGATACACCTTAGCTTTGACGGCACAAAGGCGAGCTTTGACATACATTCTATGGGAGGCGCCGACACAAGGCTTTACGGCGACTGTCTGGTGGACGATCACAAGATACTCCTCACCGACAGCCGCCTTAAAAAAAGCCTTGAGTTTGATTACGAGCTAAGCGGCGACGAGGTCACGCTGAGCTACGACGGCGGCACGATAAATTTAAACAAGGACTGATCACTTTTTGTTCTCGATGCTCCAATCCCGCATTTCGTCCACCGCATCGTCCGACGGATGGGCTATCCTGGTCTTTATATCCATAAAATAATGCTCCGCGCCGGACATGGTTTCCGTAAGCGGCGGCATCTCGAACCTCATTTTTTCAAGCTCCCAATCCTCTGTCCTCTTATCCATAGTTTCACCACCTCGAAGGGCGGCGGTTATTTTTAATTTTTAACCGCGTCCGCCCCTGTTAATAGCCTTGCCCCTGCCGCGGCTTTAAACCGAGGAAAATAATGATATTCGTCTCGCCCAAAATTTGTTTAAATCTCCACGCCGCAAAACAATCGACGTATATTCGCTATTTACATTTTTGCTCCGATAATCTATAATAATGGGAGTGAATAGTAAAGGATGATATTTTTGGTACAATTTGAAGAACTGCGCCTTGAGCTTGAAAGGCTCAGGCCGGATATAGACGACCTTGCCGATGCTCTCGGACTTAAAGCAATGGAATCGGAAATTCAGCAGCTTGAGCACAGAGCCGCCGAGCCGGGATTTTGGGACGATATGGAAAACTCGCAGAAGATACTCCAGCGCACGAGCGCCCTAAAGGGAAAGGTCGAGGCGTACAACGCGCTCGACTCGGCTTACGAGGACACTCTCGCGCTGATAGAGCTTGCCAACGAGGAGGAGGATCTGTCGCTGCTCGATGAGGCTCGGCAGGAGGTAGACAAGGTTCGCGAAAGCCTTGAAGCGCAGCGGCTCTCGACTCTGCTCACGGGCGAATACGACGGAAAGAACGCCATACTCACATTTCACGCCGGCTCCGGCGGAACCGAGGCTCAGGACTGGGCAGAGATGCTTTATCGTATGTATAACCGCTGGGCGGAGCGCCATGATTTCAAGGTGAAAACGCTCGACTACCTCGACGGCGAGGAGGCGGGCTTAAAGAGCGCGACCATACTCGTCGAGGGTATAAACGCTTACGGCTACCTCAAAAGCGAATCGGGAGTCCACCGCCTTGTCAGGGTATCTCCGTTTGACTCCTCCGGCAGACGTCACACCTCGTTTGCCTCGCTCGAGGTCATGCCCGAAATAGACGACAATATAGAGATAGACATCAATCCCGAGGACATAAAAATGGACGTTTACCGCGCGAGCGGCGCAGGCGGCCAGAAGGTAAACAAGACCTCGTCTGCGGTGCGCCTCACACACATACCCACCGGCATAGTCGTCGCCTGTCAGGTTGAGAGAAGCCAGCACCAGAACCGCGAGGTGGCTATGAAGATGCTCGCCTCGAAGCTCATGGAGATAAAGGAGAGGGAACACCTCGACAAAATCGAGGACATAAAGGGCGTTCAGAAGGAGATAACATGGGGCTCGCAGATACGCTCGTACGTATTTATGCCCTACACCCTTGTAAAGGACAACCGCACCTCGTTTGAGTCGAGCAATATAAACGCCGTGATGGACGGCGACATAGACGGATTTATCAACGCCTACTTAAAGGCTCAAAGCCAAGGTGCGCTTAACGAATGATAAAACCCAGCCGAGCGGCTCGCGCTGTTGCGCAAGCCGCTCGTTGATTTAAGGATTTATTTCAATTGACTCCGTGCGCCGAGGCTTAAACGCCTTATCACAAGCGCAGCTGAAATGCGTGGGCATAAGGGCTTAATCAAGCAAAAAGGACGCGAGTCAACGCGTCCTTTTTGCTTTAGTTTTCATATTTACAGTTGATCAGAAAAATCTCGCTATCACGTTCAGCGCGACAACAACGAGGACAAAGACAAGTGCAAAGAGCTTTGTCCAGCGCGAAAGAAACGCGTCAATAGAGCGAGCCTTGTTCCTTGAGAAGAAGGTGTCGGCACCTCCGGTTACAACGCCGATGCCCTGCTGATGACCCTCCTGAAGAATGATAACAATGATTATCGCAACAGCAAACAGCAGAAGCACGCCGCCGAGAACATATTCCAAAACGCCCATGATTCTCTCCCTTTCCAAAATTATATAATCCTGCCGCACCTTGCCGGTGCAGGCTGTTCACGCCGCTGACTCTACGCGGAGCAACGCTCCGTGCGGCAATGCAATCGGTGCAGGCGCGATAGAGCAGGCTCCTCCGGCTTTGCTCCGATTAAAAAAGCATTTTATAAATATAACTTAGTCATTTTATCATATCCGCGAGGTTATTGCAAGTAAAAATTTAACTTTTTTAATCTCAGGTTATGAATTTATATAGTCTGCATAATAAATAAAGCGGCAATTTGTAAGAGATTGCCCCGTCGTTTACTCCTGCGTGAGCGACGGCTTAACGAAAAGCGTTCGCTGATTTTTATATATTACCATTCCCGGCTTTGCCCCCTGCGGCTTGCTGACATATTTTATCAGCGTGAAATCGACCGGCACCTTGCCGCCGTCCCTCGCCCTGCTGTGATACGCCGCGAGCTGCGCCGCATACAAAACGGTATCGTCGTCGGGCGCTTCACCTTGGGTCGAAATCACTGTGTGAGATCCGGGTATATCCTTTGTATGGAACCAAAGGTCGTAGTTTTTCGCGGTTTTAAGCGTGAGCTTATCGTTCTGTATGTTATTCCTTCCGACATATATCTTCAGCCCGCTCCGCGATATAAATTCAAGCGGCTCAAGCGCTCCCTTGGGCTTTTGCTTTAAACGCGACCGCTTTATATATCCGCTCTCGACAAGCTCCTGCTTTATCTCCGCAAGCTCCCGCTCGGTTTCCGCACGCGTCAGGCTGTCGAATACCGAGTCGATATATTTAAGCTCCTGCTGCGCCTTCTCTATCTCTACGGTCAGATATTGGACGGCGTTTTTCGCCCTGCGGTAGTCCTTGTAATATTTCTGCGCGTTTTGCCCGGGCGTGAGCGCCGGGTCGAGCTTGATTCTGATTTTAGGCATGGATTCTTCATAAAAGTTTTCAAGCTCGACCTGCGACGCGCCCTTTTCCATTCTGTAAAGGTTCGCCTGAATGAGATCTCCCTTTATTCTCAGCTGCTCCCTGTCCTCGCTGTTTGCAAGCTCTATCTTCTGCGCGTTTATCTTTCGTGTGAGCCTGTCCGTTATATTCGATAGCTGTTTCAGCAGGTCGTGTCCCTTTACGCGCATTCTTTCCGCCTTGTCGCGTTCAAGATAAAAGTTATCAAGAAGCGCGCTGAAGCTGTCAAAGCGGACTGTTTTCGCCCTCGTTCCGTATTGGAGTATATTCATAAATGAAAAATCAACGAGCCTTCCGTTCATCTCCTGGACCATACACGGCGCTCCCTTTGACTCCTTTATTTCCCCTATCGTTCTTTTTAAAAAGAATTCAAGTCTGCCGAACTGCTTGTCCGTCATGCTCTCGGTATCAAGCTCCGCTCCTCTGCCCGTCAGATATTCAAGCTCTCGGCAGACTATCGGGGAAAATCCCTGCACCGACGAAATTACAGCCTTATTGAGGGGACGCGCTCCGCCGCTCTTTATTCTCTTTATTATCTCCTCCGCCGCACTCTCGAGCGGGTCGAGCTTGTCCTGCGGCGGCGGAAGCTGATATTTGAGTCCGGGCAGCACAAGGCGGCGGGACGACATAGACATATCGACCCTTTTCAGCGCGTCGATGATATTCCCGTCCTTATCCGTAAATATTATATTGCTGTATTTCCCCATTATCTCCGCGACAAGCGACAGCTCCGTTTTGTCGCCTAACTCGTCTGTCGCCTCGTACACAAAGCTGATAACTCTTTCAAGCCCGTACTGCTTTATCGCCTTCAGGCGCGCCCCCGTCAGGCGCTTTCTCAACAGCATACACAGCATTGGCGGCGTCTGCGGGTTTTCGGGCGGGTAGTCGGTTATATTTACCCTCGGCGAATTCGCTCTTGCCGACATCAGCACCCTATACGCGCCGCCCGTACCTCTGTACGCAATTACTATCTCGTCGCGGTTCGGCTGGAAAATCTTATCCACCCGCGAGCCTGCGAGCTTCTCTTCAAGCTCGGATCTTATATAACTCAAAAATGCTCCGTCAAGCGCCATAGCCGCCCCTCCTTTTTGGGTGATTAACCGCTATATTATGTTAGTATATTTTTCACCCTTAGTCAAGCTCATCTCCTTTGACGGACGTTAAATCGCGAGTGTTCGTACTGTACCGAACTTGCGGGCGACGCTGTGATTTTGGGGGCTGTCGCATTCCCGTTTTATTTTGGCGGCTGCGGGGATATATCGGGCGGCGACCGGCGCGGCGAAGCCGCGCGGGAAAAACGCGGCGGGGAGAAGGAAGTCTGCCCCTGTCGGAGCCGTTTGCGCCCGCCGCGTTTTTCGGCAAATTTCCGCCGGAGGCGGAAATTTGCGGTCGCCGCCCGAGCCCCTGTTCTGCGCTCAAGCTGACCGCGAGCCTCATGCGACAGCCTGCGCAAAGCCCTTCCGAAAAAGCCCCTCTCGCCATATCACGGGCATAATTTACCCGTGTCCCCAACGTTTCCGCCCCTCTCGTTTATATAATTAAAATACTCGCGCTTTATCTCGTTTAAGCTGCGCTGCCTTATTAAAATCACATCTCCCGTGGACAGCACAAACTCTTTGTCCGCCCGAACTATAAAGCTCATATTGACGATATAGCTCTGGTGACAGCGCAGAAATCGCCTGTCGCTCAGCTCCTCCTCTATCTCGCCAAGACGCTTGTATACAACATATTCCCGCTCGTCCGTGCGATGAACGGTACACTTTGAATTATTGCTTTCTATATATAATATCTCGTTGTACGGTATACATATTATGTTTCCGCGCCGTATTATATTGTAAGTGTCGACTCTGCGCCTTTCAAGTATTCTATCCATCGCGGCGAAAAATTTCTCCTTGCTGTGCGGTTTAAGCAAATATGCGCTCGCTCCCACTTCATATCCCTCGAGCGCAAACCCACTGCTCTCAGCTGCGAAAACTATATCTCCGCCATAGCCGATCTTTCTGAGCCTTCTTGCCGTATCTATTCCGGGGAGATTTTTCATATAAGTGTCGAGGAAAATCAAGTCAAAATGCTTTTTCGCGTCGATTTCATACAAAAGATTTGCCCCGTTTTGGAACTCGATTATTTCATATGATATGGATTTATCCGAAAAATAATTGTGTAAAAGAAGTATTATAGCCTCTCTGTCCAGAGGGCTGTCATCGCAAACCGCAATAGTCATAGCCGAAAATCCTTTCATATAAATTTATGAGAAATTTGTCTGCCAAATTCAGTGAAAAAATCTTCAATTTCAAAAAACGACACAAAATATAGTATGTATGCGATAAAATGATACGGTATGAGGGAAATGAAGAACATTAACGGGAGACAATTTAATGATAAAATATGAGGTCGTTGAGGAACATCTCAACACATTGGAGAGCGGCAGCTATACCGCCTATGGCATTTGCGCCATAGACAGCGAAACTGATGAAATAGCGGAGAAAGTATCGGATATATTTTTAAGTTATGAGAATGCAATTCACTTCGCAAATGCGATAAATGAAGCGCAGCTTGAGCTTGCGCACCTTTATAACGTCATAGAAAATGTATTGATTGACGGCGAAAATTTTGAATTCTAACAATGTTAGAATTTTGGCAGACTTATTAATATATTATATCACACATTTAAAAATATTCAATATAAATTAATTTATTCAAGGCAAACACAGTATAAAAAGAAAAAAGTTAAAATATGATTTTAGATTAGAGCTCACATAAATAAAAAATAAAAAGGCCGATGAACACATGCCGGAATCCGAGCAATTCGGGTGCGGCGGATTCATCAGTCCTCTTGTCGTGCGCTTATTTTTTCTGCGCGAGGAAGGGGGCTGTCGCATAACTCGTTTTATTTTGGCGACGGCGACAGACATACTCGGGCGGCGACCGGCGCGGCGAAGCCGCGCGGGAAAAACGCGGCGGGGAGCCGAGAGCCTTCCCCCTATCTAACCCGCCTGCGCCCGCCGCGTTTTTCGGCAAATTTCCGCCGGAGGCGGAAATTTGCGGTCGCCGCCCGAACCCCTCCGCACGCTCAATCCGACCGAGAACATCGTGCGACAGCCCGTGCTCCGTCCAAATCAGCACTATGCTCAATCACACTCAAATATACTCAATATTTTAATACTATCGCGCGTTCCCGTCGTCCGTTTCGAGCAACAAAATCCTCTCGGAGAAACCGCCGCGCTCCTTAGCCTTTGCCGCCCTGATCTGCTCAAGCTCTAATTTCGACACGCCCATTGACGCGGCTATCGCATATACACCTCAAGAATATCGGCAAGCTCCTCCACGCTCTTATCCGCTTGATACTCCCCGCATTCCTCAACGAGCTTCTTGTCGAGCATTTCCGCAAACCGCTCCTCGGTCAGAATTTCCGTTTTACAGCTCTGGTTATTTGCCGCGATTATCTCGGAAATTTTGTCGCGCACGAGCTTGTTATATATTTTTTCACAAATCATCATCCTTTCAATGCGTATATCAGTCATACAACGTCTGTCAAATTTTAAAAAGCCTGTCCAATCCGCCGCCTTTCGGGAGCCTCGGTGAAAAAAGTTAAAAAAATCCTTGATTTTTACAGCGCGTTGTGGTAATATATTTTAGCGACAAATAATAAGATGCGCTGCTAGCTCAGCTGGATAGAGTGCTTGACTACGAATCAAGAGGTCAGGGGTTCGAGTCCCTTGCAGCGCGCCAAACGATTATCGCTTGCGGAGTCCTGCCGAAAAGTCTCAAGAGGCTTTTCGGGCGGGGCTTTGTTTTTTTATTTTTAATACGGATTTTAAACAGATACATATAAACGCGGAAAAGCCAATCAAACGGACGGCGTGTTAGCGGCAGGGTTAAAAACGGGACAGCCTTTTTTCACGCAGAAAAGCATTGTCCTGCATTTTTCCGCGCTCGTTTATAGCTCTAAGGCTTTAAAACAGATATATCGTACTCCCCCTTAGACTGGCTTTTTTTCACCGACACGCCGGAGGAGGAAAGCTCGCGGAGCAAGCGGACAAGCTCCCCGTCTATGACCTCGCCGGGAACGATAAGCGGTACGCCCGGCGGATAAGCAAGGACAAATTCGCCGCATATTCTTCCGATTGAAGCCTCAGCCGGGACGTTCTCAACGCCGGAGCTTTCCACGTCGGATATGTTCATAATCCTGTCCGGAATATGGGACAAAACAGGAAATCCGGCGCAATCGCACGCCCCGCGCCCCGCCGCGTCTATATCCGCAAGAGCCGAAAAAAGCCTGTCAAAGCCGTCGTCGGAGTCGCAGTACGAGGTCATGGCTATCACATAATTCAGCGACGACATTTCCGTCTGTATTTTATATTTTTTAAGCAAAAGCCCAGAAAGTGCGGCTCCGTTGAGCCCTGCCCGCAGTGCGCTTATTATCAGCTTGCCTCTGTCGAACGCAAATATATCGGAGTACCTGCGCCCCTCGTCCTTGCCGTATAAGAGTATATCTATGCTCTTTAGCTCCGCCGCCCTCCTTGAAAATCCGTCGAGCCTTTCCGAGTATTCCCTAAAGAGCCGCTTGCCGTCCGCCTGAAGCCGACATATCGCGCCGTCTATGCTCTCCATAATGAGATATGACGGCGAGCTGGTTTCAAAGACGGCGAGCTTTCTCGCGACATCTTCTGGATTAACTCTGTCCCCGCAGACGTGCAAAAGCGCGCTCTGGGTCAGCGCCCCGAGGGTCTTGTGCGCACTCTGTATCACTATATCGGCGCCGGATTTGACCGCGCCCGCCGGAAAGCCCGCAAAATGGCCGAGATGTGCGCCGTGAGCCTCGTCTACTATCAATACCGCGCCGTATCTGCGGCATATTTCCGAAATGGAGCCTATGTCCGATATTATTCCCTCATAGGTCGGCGACGTAAGTATGACCGCCTGCGCATCTCCGTCCTCTTTTAGAGCCCTCTCGACGTCCGCCGGATTTATCGAGCCGTGTATCCCGAACGGCGGTACAACGGGAGGGAGCACATACCGAGGATTGAGTCCGAGCAGGGCGATGCCGTTGTAAACCGATTTGTGGCAGTTGCGCGCGCAGATTATTTTTCCTCCTCTTTTTGTGCAGGCGGCAAGCGCCGACAATATGCCTACCGTACTGCCGCCTACGAGGAAAAAGGTTCGCGCCGCGCCGAAAAACTCAGCCGCATTGTCCATTGCCTCCTTCAATATCCCGTTGGGGCAGTGCAAATCGTCGGTACCCTCGACCTCGGTCAAATCGTGCCGTGCGCATATTTCGCCGAGCATATCCGCGCGCCGCTTATGCCCCGGCATATGAAACGGATATATGCCGGATTTTGAGTATTCTTCAAGCCTGTCGCTTAGCATTTTCACACCGCCTTGCAATAAATTTTCCCGAGCGCCATCGTATCCCGCGGCACGAGCCGCGGCTGTCCGCTCACACCGTTATGCCGAACATCAGGCAGGCGTTCTCTATATTCCGCTTCAAAAGCTCCTCAACGCCGATATTCCTTATCTCCGCTATTTTCTCGGCCGTATATTTTATCATTCTCGAATCGCACCTTTTGCCGCGAAACGGCACAGGCGACATATACGGAGCGTCTGTTTCAAGCATGAGCCTGTCGAGCGGTATCTCGCGGGCGACCTCAACGCTTTTTCGCGCGTTTTTAAAGGTCACCGCCCCGCCAAGGCTTATGGACATTCCGAGCCTTACCGTCTGCTCAGCAAGCTCAGCGCTGCCGGAAAAGCAATGCACCACTCCCTTCGGACGGTATTTTTTCAGCAGTTCAAACGTATCGCCGTGGGCCTCGCGGTCGTGAACCACCACCGGCAAATCAAGCTCCTTTGCGAGCGCAAGCTGCTTTTCAAAGCAGGCTCGCTGAAAATCTCGGGGAGAAGTGTCCCAGTGATAGTCAAGTCCTATCTCGCCCACGGCGACCGCCGACGGCTCCTTTAAAAGCTCGGCTAACCGCTCTATATAGTCCTGCGGAGCTTTGTGTACGGTTTCGGGGTGATAGCCCGCGCTCGTGTAAAAGCCTCTGTATTTTTTTGAAAGCTCTATGCCGAGCCTTGCCGATTCAATATCGGTCGCCCCGTTTATTATTCCGACCACGCCGTCCCCGAGCATGGAGCTTATCAGGCTCTCGCGGTCATCGTCGAATGCTTCGTCGTCATAATGTGCGTGTATATCAAATATTTTTTCCATTTGGCACCTCAGAAAATATTAGTATTTTTTATGCTTTTCGCCGCGCAGTAAATTCATTTTATTATGAAAAACGATAATTATTTTTCAACTTGACAAAAAACGAATGACTTAAACGGACTTATGTGTTAATATACATAAGTGGGAACAAACAGCGGATATTTCGGAACGATTATCAAAGCACAATCAATTCCGCCGCTTAGATTATACCCCGAAACATAGCTTAACGCAAATACAATACGTCCGCAGGCTTATAAAGCCTATTATAAACCAAAAAGAGCGCAGCGTGAGAAAATATGAATATCTGTAAAGAAAAGATAAAAGAAAAATACATATACTCCTTGGGCGACTGCGTTACAAAGGGGCGCATTGCAGCCTCGATAGCCGCGTCAGCGTTTATAATCCTCGCCCTTGTTCTTGTCGTTTACCGCTTTTCCTCCCCTGCCGAGGCTAAAACAATTCAGTCGGCTGTCGCGGAGGAAGGGCAAGGCGCGGGCGCGCAGACCTTATCCGCGCAGGTAAAACCGTTTACGAACGAAAGCAGGCTCAGCTTCGGCGGCGAAAAGCTGAGCGCCGTCGCTTTCACAAGCGTTCGTCTTGAGCTTGAAACGATAGACCGCTCCGTAACGCCGTTACTGCTCAAATGGGAATGTACCGACGCGGACGCCGCCGAGATAACCGCCGACTCCGACGGAAAAAGCGCCGTTGTAAAATTTTTGAAGGCGGGCAGCATTGAGATACGCGCGTCATATCCCGGAGGACTTTACGCCTCCTGCCGCGTTGCGGTCGACGCGCCGAAAAGCCATATGATTAAAAACGTGCCGTTCATGACCCAAAACGAAAAATATCCGTCGGGCTGCGAGCCGATAAGCACGACCATGCTCCTAAATTATTACGGCTATGACGTAGCTCCCGAGGATTTTATAGACGATTATCTTTACACCGGCTATCTGCGCGCGGAAAGCGGCACGGTAGTCGGACCCGACCCGTACACAGCTTTTATAGGCAGTCCGTACGACGAAAACTCGCTCGGCTGTTATCCTCCTGTGATAGTGAAATCGCTCAACAAGCTGTTTGACGAAAGGAAAACCAAAAGCGAGGCTGTCGATACCACCGGAACAGGCCTTGACGAGCTTATCAATGAGTACATCATAAACGATGATCCCGTGCTCGTCTGGAGCACTATGAACCTTTGGCAGCCGTCTGAAGCCGAGAGTTGGACCGTTGACGGAGCCGCTCCCGAATCGCCGTATAAGGACGGTGATATTTACAGCTGGATAGCCAACGAGCATTGTCTTGTCATGATAGGCTACGACGAGGATTACTATTACTTCAACGACCCTCTCTCTTACGAGGGCGCGGTCAGATATGAAAAGGCCGCTTTTGCCGAACGCTTTGAGCAGATAGGCAGATGTTCAGCCGCAATAGAGCCGTAAATCAGAGGGGAGCGCAGCGCTCCCCTCTGATTGTCAAAAGGTGTTTTTTTGCGCCTGCGGCGCAAGAACCGCAGCTTTGCCGACTTGCGCCGGTAAAGCCGCTGCTTTTATTTTAGTTTTATATTGGGGAGCTTCGCTCCCCCATAACCCCCTTTTGCCTGCCCAAAGAGTTATTTTATCTTAAAGTCGCTTCTATTGCGGCGGTGCGGAATGAACAGCCGACTGCAAGTGAGTGCGGTATTTAATCGCCGTCAAAACAAATTAAAGAAAGCTCCGTCAAAACGGTTTATCGGCAAGTTGCCAAGCGGCGCAGGGCTTTCAAGGCTCACACGCTCAATTCTCCCGCCTCTTTAAGCAGGGCGAATATCTCCGCCTTTTTTTCCTCGGCGTCCCTGTATCCGTCCTCGTGGAGCCGGAGCAGCTTGTCCCTGTCCTTTTCAAACCTGCTTATTCCAACCGGCTCCTTTGGGCGCACCGCGACTATATTCCCGTTTTTCTCCTCGCGGGCTATCAAATCAAGTGTGGAATTATACATATTATGCCTGTTCTTATTCGCCTCGATAAAGAACGGGTATTTTTTATATTTCAGCTTCATCGCGCCTATAAGCGACGCGGGCTTTTTTCTGTACCCGTCGTGCTGGGTCAGCACAACGAGATTTTTGCTGTTGCCGTTTTTAATGCTCTGCCTTACGGGTATGGAGTCGGCTATGCCGCCGTCAAGATATTTTTTCCCTCCTATCTCCTTTATGCGCGATATAAGCGGCAGTGACGACGACGCGACCACAAATCCCATATCGGTCCTCAAATCGTTCACCTTGAGGTATTCCGCCTTTCCCGTTTCAACATTTGTAACCACCGCGTAGAAGTTGGTCTTGTTCTTTAGGAACGCGTCGTAGTCATAGAGATTAAGCTCCTGCGGGATCGTGTAATACACAAACTCCACTCCGAACATATCGCCCGTCTTTCTCAGGCTTTGCAGGCTGCAATAGCGATTATCGCTGAGAAAGTCCGTGTTTACCTTTATCGCTCTGCCCCTCTGCCCCGAGAGATACGAGCAGGCGTGTCCCGCTCCCGCCGACACGCCGAAGCAGTCCTTGAAATAAATATCGTTGTCGTTCAGAAAATCGAGAACGCCGGTCGTATACGCCCCGCGCATACCGCCGCCCTCGAGAACGAGTCCCGCGTTGTAGTACATTATATCATCTCCGTAATTGTGCTGTTATTATTATTCTGTTATTAATTATTATAGCTTGTTTTTCCGCAAAGTAAAGCGCGCATTTCCGCGCGGATAAGGACTTGGGATTACAGCGCGTCAAAGCACACGGTTATCACCGTACCCGCGCCCTCCTCGCTCTTAATGTCTATTTCAGCGCCGTGCCTCTCCGCGATATGCTTGACAATCGCAAGCCCCAGTCCTGTGCCTCCGGTCTGCTTTGAACGGCTCTTGTCAACGCGGTAAAACCGCTCAAACACCCGGTCGAGGTGCTCCGGTGGTATGCCTATGCCCGTGTCCTCTACCGTAAGGCGCACCTTTCCGTCTATCCGCTCCGCACTGAGCCTGACCGTTCCGCCGCGCTTATTGTAGCGTATCGCGTTGTCGCACAAATTATATGCCAGCTCGTATATCATCTCGCGCTCTCCGCGTATTTTGCACTCCTGCGCCTCGACCTTGATCGTGACTCCGTTCGTTTCGGCGTTCATCTCAAGCGAATCGGCGCACTCCTCAAGCAGCTCCCGCATATCTATCGTCGTGAACCTTGAGCTGTCGCTCGCCTCCTCCTCAAGCCGCGAGAGCTTTATTATATCCCCTATAAGCGCGACAAGGCGCTTCGCCTCCTTGTGTATTCGCCCCGAAAATCGCTTAACGTCCTCTGTGCCGGCTATCCCGCTCTCTATTATTTCGGCGTAGCCCGATATTGAGGTCAAGGGGGTTTTCAGCTCGTGGGACACGTTCGCGGTGAACTCCTGCTTCATTTTCTCAACGCTTTTTTGATGTGTGACGTCTACTATCAGGCAAACCACTCCGGTCTGCACGCTGTTTACAAACACCGGGTTTGTAAGTATCTGAAAGCTCTTGTCGCCGATTGCTATTTCACAAAATGCGTTTTTGCCGCCTCGGGCGCGCTTGACGCAATCGAGAAAGCTCTCCTTTTCAGCGGCGGGAAGCTCCACGGTGTCGAGCGTTGCGTTGCGCTTGGTGTGGACTATCTTCTGCGCGCTGCCGTTGTGCATTATAACTCTGCCGTCCGCGTCAAGGAATATCAGCCCCTCCTCCATGTTTTCGGTTATCGTCTTTATCTTCTCGTTCTCCGCAAGCAGCTCCTCGTCCTTGCGCCATATCTGCTCGCGCTGCTTTTCTATCGTCGCGGAAAGCGGCAAAAGCTCGTCGTATATCGCGACCTCCGTGTTCTTCGCCATATTTTCTATCGGCTTCGTTATATGCTCCGACATTCGCTTGGCAAGGAAAAAGCATATCAGTATTACCGCCGCGCCTATCAGGAGAATAGCGGGAAGTATGCTGTTGAACATGGAGAGCATACTGTATATATTCGCGGACGCCCTGAGAATATCGCCGTTTTTAAGCCTAACCGCGTAATAATATCTCAGCTCGCCCGTTTCGTTTGAGTATCGGCTGCTTATGCCGACCCCGCTGTTTTTTGCGTCTATAACCTCCTGCCGGTCGGAGTGGTCGTCCATTTTCTCCTTGCGAAGATTTTTGCTGCTTTCATACAGCACTACGCCGTCCGGCGATATGACCGTTATTCGGTAGCTGCTGTCGGAGTATCTGTCAAGCTCGTCATAGCTCGTCATTTTTTCGCAGTCCACCGCCAGCACGCCGATGTAGGTCTTAATGTCGCTGCGAAGCTGTCCCGACATTAAGAACCAGAATATTATGCTCACGGCAAAGCTCGTCAGCAAAAGCGACACAAGTCCGACTACCGTAAGGTTCCTCGTTATATTTGTGCGCAAATTCGCGCCCTTTGTTTTCATTGCGCGTCCTTCACCGTTCACCGATTTTATACCCCACATGTCTTACAGTTACTATGTAGTTTCCCGCCTCGCCGAGCTTTTGCCTGAGCGTTTTTATGTGCATATCGACGGTGCGGCTCTCGCCCTCAAAGTCATAGCCCCAGACCTTGCCGAGA
>CANPZK010000045.1 GCA_947588875.1 uncultured Clostridia bacterium | reverse complement strand
AATCACTAAAATCGGGAGAATTTGTGCCGAAATTCTATTGATTTGTTAAATTCAGAGTGCTATTATTTTAATGCGTAGATTTGCGCTTGTTGGGAAAGTGCGCAAAAAATCGTGTATTCAAACCGATTTTTGCGTTATTCACTACAATAAATACTCTGTGAACAAATATATTAAATAATATTGTTCCGAGCGTTTGTGAACCGATGAGCGCCTATAAGAAGCCGTACAGAATCTTGCACGCTTGACGAATATCAAGGGCTTAGGATAGTGATAAAAGCATACGGCTTGGCAAATACAAACTTAGGAGGATGCGTAAAAATGATTATGCGAAAAATCAAAGTGCGCGATTTATTCGGCAGAAGTCAGGCGCTGTTGTTGGCGCTGCTGATGGTAATTTCCATCTTTACTCCGCTGTATGTCGGCACGACGAACGCCTCGGCGGACGGCCCGCAGGTTTTCCAAAGAGAGCAGACGTACTACATCAACACGGAGAATCTGCCGCAAAAGGAGCGGCAGGCGCTGTACGACCGTGTAAATTCAACGGAAGGCACAGCCGGTGACAGCGGCACGGACAAAGTAGGCGTGCGCTTTATAAACGATAACGGTGAGGTTCAGTGGATAACCGACCTCCGCCCTCTCACCGAAGACGAGAAGGCGCAGCTTGGTCACCACGGCGGCACGGGAATCGGGCTTGACAGCGTAAAGGAATACACATACGCAACAAGCATCAGAAACTCCGAAACAATAAACGGCGACACGGCGACAAAGGTTATCATTCGCGACCTTTCCCTTACGCCTCCGGCCAAGAGCCAGCCGTCTCCGGGCGCGAACGAAATAAGAATAATCTTCCGCTCGAGCAAGGTAAGCTCGCTCCAGCAGACGGACTCGATTCGCTTTGTTCAGCCGCTTGTAAAGTTTATCGACGCGGCGGGCGACCCTGTTGAGATAAAAGCGGGCGCCGACGGCAGCGGAATGAATATACCGGCTGACGGCAATTTTGAAATGAGTACTTACGACGACGAGAGTGACAAGGAGATTCACGACGGCGGCAGCGAGCACAAGGCATATCTGCACGACTATTGGTATGTCGACGTTGACAGAGATATGCTTGAGCAGTCGGGCGCAACCTCGGTAGTTTTCTCTGCGGCGCAGTTTGTTTCCGCAAGTATAGATAAGATGGAGATAACGGACGACCAAATCACCACTCCGGACTCGCCCGTTTCTACTCAGCCGCTCGAGCTTATCGAGTACAACGGCTTTATGTTCTATGAGGGCGCGATTCCCCGCGACCCGCATATATACACCTTTAATGCGTCGGATTTCCTGTCAACGGAAGAGATAGCTCCGTATAACAACAAGGGCTTGCAAAACTATCTCATAATTCAGGACGACGACAGCATCGTTGCGTCAAAATATCATTTCCCGGAGCGCTGCGAGGGCGCGACCACTAAACAGGTATGGGTATACAACGAAATGTGGGCGGACAACGGGACGATATACGCAACAGGCGACGAAAACGACCAAATCAACTGCACCACCGAGTTTAGTGCCGCTCCGGGTATGGACCCGGGCTGGTTCGTCGGCAATCTTGTTGTCGGCGCAAAATACGTTTTCCATGTAAACCCGTCGGATAAGGACCTCGGCTCCTCAGACGCGGTAACGCTTCCGCTTCGCGACGCAAACGGCAATATGATATCCGACCTTTCAACAAGGGATAACGTCATAGCGGCGGCGGCAGCCGACTACACCCCGTATTACGACACGGCGGACAAACAGGCCGACACCGCGTATTATATGTCGCAGAACTATCAGGATCAGTGGCTGAGAAAATCAGACGCGGTCAACACTAACTACGACGTAAAAGTAACGGCGAAAAACAGAACAAACGGATTATATTGGGTAAAAAGCGATTATATAGATTATCTTTCCGACAACGAGCTTTCTCGGGGTTGGAGAAACGGCTTATCTGAAGATTATAACGCTTTCTCGGTTTTCAATAAAGAAATTAAAAGCGTAGCCGATAAAAACAGCAACTGGAGATACCCGCTTTATTTTGGTAACTATTATATAGATCACGATACCGGCGGGGATTGGAATCCCGATAAAGCAAAAGAGCTTATGGTAAGCTACGGCGGATATACCGTAAATGACTTTTGGACCACACTCCACAGCGGAGGAATGGCAACAAAATTCTACACTGCGAATAACGCAAACGGTCTTGGAAACAACGGATATGACCCGAAGGAAAATAACGGCGCTCAAGGCGGCGACGACGCTTATCACCGTTCCGTTATGGGCTTGATGTATCCGGAGCTTGAAAAGAACTTCATGGGCGACAGCAACGGAGAATTTACATACAGCATTTTTTCACCGACAGGCGGCGAAAAAACTCTGCCATCTCCTTACTTTGACGCAAATTGGCTGAGAGGAACGGTATCGGGTTCTTATCAGGAACAGACCGGCGGCGGATATAAAACAATATATGCGCTCTTCGTTTACAATGGTGACAACAGCTGGACGGGAGCAAATAACAATCGCCCGCTGATTAAACTCTGGGATAACAGCGGTCATGTGCAGGATTATACCCAGATGACGTTTGTCAAGGATAATGCCAATATAGACGGAAAAACCGGCGGTTTATACAGCTATACCATCAGCGACAGCCAAAACACTTATACCGGCGTTAATTTTAAGGACGGATTTGGAAGAAATTGGCAGTCGTCAGATTTGACATTAAATGCGGGACAAATAGCCATTATAGCTGCCGACGGCGGCAGCAACCATTATACCACCGGCAACAATGGCGGATATGGAGCTACAAAATATCCGACAAGCACACAAACACACAGCTACAATTCACAGAGAGCCAAAATAATAAGCTCCTACTTCCCGTTTGTTGTAACAAACAACAAAGGAGTAAACGAATATAGCTTCAGCTCGGCGGACGGCGATACCGTAAACTTCACATGGAGCAACGGTACAAACAAAGGCAGCGAGCCGACGCGTGTAAATTACTATAAAGACGCAAATACAATAAATAATATAAATCAAGAAAACGGTAAGGACGTAAAGGGTTACTTCCCGTTCAATACTTCAAACGGCAGCGGCGGCACAAACGAGTCCGGCGGAAACCGCGACTATGCGTTTGCTAACGTAATGCAAATGAACTTTAAGCTGCCCGCAAACGGCATACATAAAAACGGAAAGGCGGCAACCTTTGAATTTTCCGGCGACGACGACCTTTGGGTATATATCGACGGTCAGCTTGTTCTCGACATTGGCGGAGCGCACAAGCAGGCAACCGGAAAAATTGACTTCAGCGGAAACGGTCAGCAGAACAAAATTACCGCTACGGTTGACAAGGTAGCCCTGACGACAAACGGCGTTACAGATTACGAACAAGCCTTTAGAATTTATAAGTTTGTCGTTCCAGAGGCCGACTTTATCGAGACAACCGAGGTTGCCGACGATCAGGGTCAGATAACAACTCAAACGAGCAGAAGAAAATTCTATTTCACAGATAACGGTCAATCGGCAGAGGGCAGCACCGACCCCCAAAAGTCCGCTTTGTTCGAGGCAGGAAACGAAATTAAAGGAAAAATATTCAATGCCGTCGGCTCGTCCTTCGGCGGAGACGGCTACATCTTCGGTGAAGCACAGGGCAGTGCGGCAAGCTATCAAACAAGCTATGACGAAGAAACGCAGATGTGGACAATTTATGCCATTGGACAGGAAACGGCAAATTGGCAGGATTGCGCATTGTATATAGATGGTCTTGACGTACCCTATCTGCCCGAGGTTAATCTGCTTGTAAATCGCGGCGGCACGGCTTCTCAAATGTGGAATCCTCAAAAGGACGAATATAAAAACGGAGCCAAGCAATCGCTCGATTTCAACATCAACAACACGGATACCTCCATGGTTCACACCATGACCATCTATTATATGGAACGCGGTATGCAGGACTCGAATATGAAGATCAAGTTCTCTACCCTTCCCGCTAACACAAGAGTAAGAACGTATAAGAACGTTGAAACAGACGATTTGAACGACGCGTTTGAAACGGCTGCGGAAAACAAGACGGACGCAAACAGCCTTGTAAACCGCCGCGACCGCTTCGCAATGAGAATAACCGACAGCGCCAATGCCTCGGATATAGCCGGCAACTTAAACCTTGCGGGCAAGACATATTCCCTCGTTGACCCGATGGGAGTTGAAACGAACCGCAGCGCGCGTGTGGGCGCTGACCCCGCAAAGGAAAATATGTTCCTCCTGCGCGACGCGGAATACGCGCAGTTCCTGAATACCTTTAACGTGGGCGACAACGTGACGGTCGGCGAGCGCGGCGACAGTGTCAACGAGCTTTACGATGCCGACCCGACGGCGTCTAACTTCTTCAATTACGACACATATTTCCGCCTTTACGACGCGGCGGGCAATATCAAAGATACTCTTCAGGCGGGCGGCTCGGACGACGGCGCAACGGCTGTCGTTGATATTTCCGAAAACATGAGGCGCGACTATGAGGATACCCTCGCGTCCAAGGAGGGCTACTATAAATTTAAGGATAACGACACGGCTATACAGCGCAGCGTTTCCTTTAACGTGGACGATAATAACGACGACCCGAGTAAATTCGTTACCCGCTATCTCGAATATCTGAACCACCTCGAAACGACGGATCTCGTCATCTCGACAGACATAGTAGACCCGAACGATAACTATAATATCGTAAACCTCAACCAGCGCCGCTTCAGCTATAAGCTCGAAGTATTTACAAACGGCGAATGGAGAACATATCCGTTTGAGGCTGAAATTTTCCTCTATGACACAGACGGAAATATGCAGACCGAGCAGGTATCGACAGCAAGCGGAGAAACAACAAGCGTTCCCGTTTCCTATGAAACAAGGCTCACCGCCAACGACAAAAACGGTAAGGGCGGCGGCGAATTTACGCTTTCAAAATACGATAAAATGGTTATTCACGGTCTGCCCGTGAACCTGCCATACAGGATAACGGAGAGCAGAGATTCTCAGTTTGCGGCTCTCGGATACTTTGTAAACAACTCTATCCAGAACGTGAATGCGGAGATCGGCGAAGGAAGCGCTGCCGACAACGCCCGCCGCAAGGCTTATATAGACGAATATATGGTCAAGTTTGACGGCGGCGACGGCGCGGAGTCCTATCCAACCTACACAGCCACCGAAGATACCCAGTTCGCCTATGACAAAGCCGCACAGAACGACACGCTCCACTGCAAAACCGCCAACGGCGCGTTCGTGCTCAATCCGAACGTCGGAGTTTCCGACGTAAAGACCGGTCAGATAACAAATCCCGACGAGGCGCTTAAGTCCTCCTCGGGGTCGAGCGACACAACCGGAGCTTTAGCCGACAGCAAGAAGTCCAACTCGATTCAGATAATCAATATATACAGCCCGAAGCCCGGCGCTCTGCGCGCCGTTAAGCTCCTCGGCAAGGACGTATATAAAGACGGCGAAAAGAGCTTTAGCTTCAAGGCGGACCTCATCGACGGCGTTATCACCGACTCAACGGGCGAAAGCCCCGTTCAGAAGCCGGTAAGCAGCGACGATAAGTCAAAGTACAGCTATGGCGAAAAAGCAATAGATACATCAGGAAACGTGACCTTTGACGGCGTTACATACCCCGACGAGGACGCGAAGCTCGTATATGAAATATCCGAGGTCGTTCCCGAAGTGGAGCCAAAGGACGGCCAGATAATAAAGGACGGCATAATATACAGCACGGAAAAGCGCTATGCGCTTGTCGAGCTGAAAAAGGGCAGCAGCACCCCGAGTGTAACGTATTACTCAAAGCGCGACTCTGACACAAGCTCGGGCAACAACTGGGGACTTGTCGAGGCAAACAAAATCGACGTTCCTACGTTTACCAACAACTATGCCCCGGGCGAGGCGAAGCTCGATATCAAGAAGGTTGACAACAGGGATAACAGCACGCCTGTTGCCGGCGCGGAGTTCACGCTTTACAGCGACGAGCAAATGGAGACTCAGGTCGGCGACCCGATCTCGACCGACGGCAGCGGCTCGCTCAGCTTCACCAAGCTCAGCTACGAGCAGAATTATACAAAGCCGGTCGTTCCGGACGACACGGTAAACTATACGCTCAAGCTCTCAAAGGACAGCCTTGTGGCTTCGGGCGTGCAGGAGCTTTCCGGCACAATATCGTACAATTCGTCGAATATCACATATAACGGCGACGCAAAGGCTCTGCCCGCAGGCGCATCGCTTACGGCGGAGGACGACGGCAGCGGAAAAATAAGCTACACTCTGACACTCGGCGAAACGCTCACAGAGCTTTCCTCAGATCTCGAGCTGATTACGCTTTCATTTAAAGTAACTCAGCCGAACCTCACCGAGCTTGATTACGGCTTTGCTCCGGCAATATCAAATCAGGACCTCAAGGCGAGCGGAAGCTACACAATAGACTATACCGGCGCTCACTCGGCGGAGTCTGAGTTTGCGGGAGTTTACTACTTCAAGGAAACAAAGACCCCGGCGGGCTACGTTAAGAACGAAACCAAATATCGCCTCACCTTCGACGGTCAGGGCAACACCACCGTTTGGTATTACAGCGATGAGGCGAACGAGAATGAGGGCGGTTGGGTATCGACCGGCGGCACGATAGTTTCTCAGACAAACAAAGGCACGGTTACGTTGTCGAACGATTGGGACGAAACCGACGTATCTTACGAGCTCGACGCGTTAAAGGTGATTCGTAACGAAACCACCTTAGCGAGCAGATTGGCTGACGCGAGCGATAATTTCAATTTTGAAGCCGAGCTTGTTCAATACTCCTACTTCAAGAACGACGAGCAGGTTATAAGAAAAACCGGCGACGCGGGATTCCTTGCCGGAAGTGAAAACGTGCTCGGCTTCGGCTCCGGCGCGAGCAAGAAGGCGACTGCCAATGCGACGGTAAGCGGCGACGGCGTCGTTTCATTCGGACAGGTCGCTTTCGACGCTACTCCGTTCATGCTGAACAGCAGAAGCGAAACCAGTATCAGAGGCAACGGCAAGGATCAGCACCCCGAAGATTATGACGTTGTAAACAATAAGATAGTTCTCGTCTATAAGCTTTCCGAAAAGCTGACTCCGGAGCAGGAGAAAATATATAATCCCATGGCCGATCAGTATACGACGGTCACCTTGCAGATGATAGTCAAGAATCCGACAGAGCCAAAGGACGAGGATTACTCGGTAATCGTTGAGCGCACCGCGTGGAGCGATGTGGCTCCGACCATTACAAACGCCCTTACAGAGGCGATTATAGCGGGCGGCGGCGCGGTTATGCCCATACTCAAGGTGGAAATTGAACCGGACGAACAAAAGGAACCGTCTCCGATCTTCAACACATATAAGCCCGCGGCGGCTCCGCTGAAGCTCAGCGCGGTTAAAAACGTATCGACCCACGACGACGTTGACGCCGAAACAACCGCACCGGCCGAGCTTGCGAATAAGTTCAGCTTCACGGCAAAGCTCAACACCGTAACCGTCAAGGATTTGGCAGGCGGCACGGTTTATAAGTACGACAGCAGCGTGACCACCGGAGAGCCTAAGGGCTGGACGGTTACAATAAACGGCAAGACCGGCACCGCAGGTACCGACGACGGCGAAAACAGCTATGTTGTTGAACCGGCGATCGAACAGCTCTTCCAGTTCAAGGGCGGCTCAGATACTAGGGTCGGCTCATATGAGCAGACAAAGCAAAACGACGCAAGCGGCAAGGTTTCGTTCGAGATGCTCCTGTCGGACAACGCGCGCAATATAGGCGGACTTGAAATATCCGACCTTAGCTACATCATCAAGGAAACCGCAGTAGACAAGAGCGTTTCAAGCGTTTACGCTCAGGACGACACCACGTGGACGGCAAGGGTAACTCTTGCGGGCGACAACGGCACAACGGTCGATTACAGCAGAACAAGCGGAACAACCGGCTCTGCGACCACCGCCTCAAAGGACAACGCCGTATTCTTCAACCCGTACATCACAAACGACGCTCTCGTTAAGCTCTCTGCGGAAAAGACCTTTGCAAAGGACGGCAAGGAGCTGAGCGAGGCTGACGTAAGAAAGCTGCTTGGCGATAATAAATTCGACTTCACGGCGGAGCTTTATTACCTCGACGCCGAGAAGGGCTCGACCGCCGTAAGCTATGATTACGCAACGGATAAGGACGCGGCGATAAGCGCAGACCTCCAGCCGTTCTGCTTCGCATCCGGCTCGTCGTACAGCAAGACGAGATCGGCATCTACGACAGCGACGAGCGGAGCCGTTTCATTCAGCGGACCGAGAGTAAACCTCAATGATTATAACGTTAAAAAGCTCGTTTACAGAATAACCGAAACATCGACAAACGGCGGATTTATCGACGGAACAAAGCAGATTTACGCCGTTATCACAAATAACGCCGTGACGGGCGGCACGCAGAAGGAATTCGTTGTGAACTATTACTCCAAGGAGGGCGAGAATCACTCGTTCGCCGAGGCGGATAAGCTCACGCCGAACAGCGCGGGCCACCCGAAATATACGAACAACCTTGTAAAGGTAAACGGCAGCTACACAATCGACGGAACAAAGAGCGTTACCGGCGCTGCCGCCGACGAGATTCCCGAATTTGAGTTTAACGCAAGTCTTACCTCGGCAAGCATAACGGATATTTACGGCAACGAGATTACCGACGTCAACGACGCGGCGGTTAAAAAGCTCGCCATTGCGGAGAATAATCTCACCGTGAAGAACACCGCCGACGGCAAGATCGAGTTCATTTGCCCGAAGGGTATAGACCTCACGGAGATCAAGACGGCAAAGCTCGTATATACAATAAAAGAAAACGGAAGCAAGAACCATAACGGCCGCTACACGACAGATTCTACTGAATATACCGTTACTCTGACTTACGACAGAGACAGTGTAGAATGGACTGCGGACACGGTTTCAGTCGAGTTCGCAAAATCCATAACGGCTGTAAAGAACGGCGAGGCCGTAGAGCCTGCGCCGGACAGCATAGACTTTAACAACACATATGTAAATAACTCCATCGGCTTCACGCTTAACGCCGAAAAGACGGTCAAGAATCTTCCCGAAGGAACGGCGATTCCGTCCATATTCAAATTCACGGCGGCTCCGTATTCGGTAAAGACAGCCTCCGGCGTGATAAGCAGTGATAAATTGACAGATGAGGGCTACGGCGCACTGCCGACGGTCGAGGCGACAAACGTAGTAAGCGACATAACGCTTACAAGCTCAAAGTTTGACGTAAACGCCCTTCCTGATTTTGAGTACATCGTATACGCGATTACAGAGCAGAACACCCAAGCGCCGTTTGCAAAGGACGGAAAAACAGTATACGCCAAGCTCTCGCTCAATGAAAGCAGGTCGGCGTTCAACGCTCCCGAATACTTCAGCAAGCCGGAGTGCGGCGCGGGCGACGCAATACAAAAGGCTTCGTTTGAAAACCCGTACACACCGGACAATAAGAATTTCACGCTTGAAGCGGAAAAGAGCGTAAAATCCGCTCACTCGACAAACGAGGCTCCGGAGGAGAAGTTTGAGTTCACTGCCACGCTCAAATCGGCAATAGTGACGAACAAGCTCAACGATCCCGACGGGCTTAACAAGCTCGTATATTCCGGCGGCGAATTTGCCGACAACACAAGCGTGCTCTTAAAGCAGTTCGGCTTTAAGACCGGCGACAATTATTCATACGCAAGCACACAGACAAACACGGGCGGCAAGGTCAGCTTCCCGACGATTTCGGCGGATTTGAGCGCCGTAGGCGTTGAAAATCTCGTTTACGAGATAGCCGAGAAGCAGACTGACAACGGCAGCTTTAAGACGGTTAAGACGTGGACGGTGACCGTAACGGTTGAAAACGGCGCGTTTGTAACGACGTACACCGACGGAACCGAGCAGAACACAAAGGCCGCCAAGTTTGTAAACATCTACAACGACAAGCTCACGGGCCTTGAGCTGAACGCCGTCAAGAGGATAACGACGGCGGAGGCTCCCGAAACGGAAACCGACCCGGGCGACCTCAAGTTTGAATTTACGGCGGAGCTTACAAAGGCTGTCGTTATCGACGAGGTAACAGGAAATACGCATTCGTACGACGCGCAGACCTCCGGCGCTCAGCTTGACAAATTCACAGAGCTGTTCGCATTCAAGGGCGCAAACGGCGCGACGACTTCTGCAACAGAGGTAAACGACGCCAAGGGCGCGGTCAGCTTCCCGATGTACAAGTCGGGCACGGAGCTGAACATGGGCGGCTTAACGCTCACGGCTCTCACCTATAAGATAACCGAAACAAAGAACCCGAGCGATATCCACAACACCGACAAGAGCGAATACACGGTAACGGTAAGCTACAACGCGGACAGCAACAGCTTCACATACGACTATGACTGCGGAGCGGCTGACAGAAAGAGCGACAAGCAGGCAAAATATGTAAACACCTATAAGGACGGCAAGGCGACCTTCAGCCTGAGCGCCGTGAAGGAGTTCACAGACCTTCCCGACACGCTCGAAACACCGTCGTTCGAGTTTACGGCGGAGCCGTATGCTATAAAGCTCTCGGCGGACGACGCGCAGACTTCTCCGATACCGGAGAACATGAGCAAGTGGCTCCCGACGGGACTCAAGACCTCAAACGTAGGCTCGGATATTAATTTCACGGACACGGCAACTCAGAAGATAGACGTGAACGCTCTGCCCAAGTTTGATTACATCGTTTATAAGATAACGGAGGGCGACGTCGCTTATCCGTACACCAAGCACGACCCGAGCTACGCGCTTTATGCAAAGCTCACGGTTGCGGGCGCGGACGCAGAGGAGTTCAATGTTGATTACTTCTCCGATGAGAACTGCACAACGCCTTGCGAAGCGAAATTCGTAAACGATTACAACAAGAACGACAGGACGTTCGCACTGGAGGCGCGCAAGTTTAAAAAGCTCAGCACCCAGAGCGACGCGGAGGCCGTATTGACCGGAGCGGAGGAGGAGAAGCTGTTCAGCTTCAAGGCTTCCCTCAGCTCGATGACGATAGACGGAGTCGAGTATAAGGACGGCGCGAATCCTGCGGCTGCGGCGCTTTACGCGGCGGCAAAGCTCGGAGCGAACAACCTGTCCGAAACGACGAACAACGCGCAGGGAATTGTTAAATTCGCCGGTATCCCGACGATCGATCTCAACAAGTTCGACTTTGACAGGCTTGTTTATACGATAACCGAGCAGGATACAACCGCAAAGGGCTGGACAAAGGACAGCGCGGTTTACTATGCGGTAGTTACAAAGACAGGCTCGGGCGAGCAGGCGGCTCTCACTGTAAAATATTACTCCGACGAGCAGCTTGCGTCAGAGGTGAACGTCGCGTATGACGACGGCACAAACACCAATATCCCGAGATTTATCAACACATATACGGAAAATAAACTCACATTCCCAATCGAGGCGCAGAAGAAATACTCGCTGACAAGCGGGGATAAGACCACGGATCAGGGCAACGTTACCGAAAGCGACTTCCCGGGCATCTCAAAGGCGTTCACATTTACCGCCTCTCTGTATGCGATAGAGAAGGACGGCGCGCTCTACACCGACCTTACGGACGCGGCTGTAAGCGAGCTTGCCGACGCGGCAAAGCTTGGCTCAAGCAACTCCGCAAAGGCGAATAACGACGCGCTCGGAAACATCAAGTTCGCCTCTATGCCGAGCCTCGACCTCAACAGGTTTGAATTCGGCAAGCTGATCTACAAGCTGACCGAGGACGACGTAAATATCGCGGGCTGGACAAAGGACAACAGCGTATATTACGCGGCGGTTTCCCCGAACAGCGACGAAACGGCGCTTGAAACGACCTACTACAAGGACGACAACGGCGCTCTCGGCGAAAAGATCGACGCGGCGGCGTTCAGCTTCAACAACAATTACACCGAGAAGAACGCTCAGCTCACGCTCGAGGCTGAAAAGACCATCAAATCCACTCACAACACGGACGGCGCGGAGCCGACGGAGAATGAGTTTGAGTTCACCGCTACGCTTCTCCATGTAGACGTAACGAGCAAGGTTGACAGCTCCAAGAAATATACTTACGACGGAGCCGACTTCGATTCTGCTGATAAGCTCGTGAAGATGTTCGGCTTTAACGGCGCACCGTCAACAACTGTCAGAAACGACGGCGCAAATATAAGCTTTACAACGGACGATATCGACCTCAACGCCGCGTCGTTTGACAACCTTGTATATTCGATAAAGGAAAACCCGAACGCGGACAACAATTACACCGAGGACACAAAGACATACTACGCAATGGCTCAGCTCAACGAGACCGGCGACGGCTTCACGGTAAGCTACTATAAGGAAAATCCGATAACCGTGACCGAGGGCAACGAGGCGCTGACCGAAAAGCCGAAATTTGAGAACCAGCTCATTCCGGAAACGGCGCAGCTTAGCTTCAACGGCAAAAAGTACCTGCTCGACGAGGACGAGGCGACCGCAGCCACATCTTACATACCGTTTGATTATGAGCTTACGCTTGTCAAGGCGGATCTCCATACGGTACTCGACAACAAGGCGCACACGCTCGACAGCGTCGACGATTACGTTAAGCAGTTCACGTTCGACGGTCAGCTCACGACAAAAATAACGAACGACACCGACGGAAACATTCTCTTCCCGACGCTCACAGGAATTGATATGAGCGAAATAACGATAGACGAGGGCGGACTTGTTTACACGGTCAAGGAGCTTCCGTCAACGGACAACAGATACGGCACAGACGACAAGATTTATACGATAACGGTAAGCTACGACGTACAGAACAAGCAGTTTGTCTGCAAATATGCGTACCGTCACTCAACAGGCGCCGACACAGAGACGGAAACGGCTGATCACAGCGTGATATACTACAACCCGTATAAGGTAAGGAACCTCTCGTATCAGCTCGAGGCGGTAAAGACCATCGGTCTGAACGCCGAAAGGCTCACCTCAAGCGTAGATACGGACAGACAGTTCACATTCACTGCAAACCTCTACTCGATCCGGCTCAAGGACAACACAACGATAAAGCAGGCGGATATCTCCGGCAGCGCATACAGCGCAATACCGGCGGCGCTCACCACGGCGAACGCTCAGATAGACCTCTCCACGTTTACGGGCGACGTTCTGTTCGACGAGCAGACGATAGACGTACACGGCATAAACGACGTTAAGTCCTTCGTATATGAGATAAGCGAGGATCCCGTTTCCGTGGATATTCCGTTCGAGGCTCATACACCGGGCATCAAGTATTACGCTCTGGTAACCGTTCCCGACGAAACCGAGCCGGACGCCACAAAGTTTGACGTGACGTATTACAAAGCCGCCGACGCGGAAACAGGCAGCGTGACAGGCGACGCTCTCACAGAGAACGACAAGCCAAACTTTACAAACGACTATCTGCCGGAGGATCACGGCTTCAGCTTTGAGCTTACAAAGACTGTGGACGGCAAGACCGACTACGCCGAAAGACTCAGAAACAAGTTCACGTTCAGCGCGGAGCTTACAAAGGTTGACGACGGCAAGGGCGGCGTGTATGAGGGAGAAAGCATCACGGACGAGATGAGAACGCTCTTCGCTCTCCAGCCGGTATCAAACGGCGCGGGAGACGGCGCACCGATCTCGCGGCTGCTGTTCAACTCTCAGAAGTACGACCTCAACGTTTACTCCGGCTACGTTCTGACATACGACGTAAGCGAGGACGACATAGCGGATAACCTCATAGCAAGCCAGTACAACAAGGACGATTCGGTTGTAACCGTTACAGCCTCCTTCGGCGACAAGGAAATAACGACGACCGTTCCCGAGGACAAGGATTTTGACAATACGGCGAAAATGGCATACACAGACGTCAGCTTCATCAAGGTAGACCTCGACGGCAAGACCCCAATTTCGGGCGCGACGTTCACGCTCTACACCGACGAGGCGTGCGACGACGCTCACAAGGCGACGCTCGACGACGTTTGCCCGGCGGATATACTCGAGCACGATACCTGCACCTTCAAAAACGATATGGTATCCGACGAAAACGGAAAGGTTACCTTCTCGCACATCTCATATCTGCCCAAACAGCCGGCGGAAGCGGCAAGAACCTTCTATCTCAAGGAGACAAAGGCTCCCGCGAAGTTCCAGCTCAACCCGAACACCTACAAGATAGAGGTAATGTCGGACGGCACCTATAAGCTCTATTACAAGACCCCGACAACAAAGGTATTCAAGCTCCTGATCGACTCGGACGGCGAGAAGCTCATCAGCAATATACCGACCCCGAATATGCCTAAGACCGGCGGAACCGGCAACTCAATGTTCTACATCATCGGTCTTGCGGCTATACTCTTGGCGGCGGGCTATCTGGTAATAAGCAGGAGAAAAAACAAAGGCTTTGAAAAAGCAAGGGAAAGCTTCCCTCCTGAGGAATAATAAAACGCAGGCGGCGGGAAAAGCGATAACGGCGCTCGCCGCCGCAGGGGACGGCGGTCCCGACTGTAAAGCGCAGAAACGGGACCGGCGGCTCCGCTGACTTCAAATAAATGGCTTGAAAGCCGAGAATACAAAAAGCAATGGAGGGATAATTTCGATGAAACTATCAAAAAGGCTTGTCAGCCTTATTCTTGCCCTGCTCCTTGTGCTGTCGATTGGCGCGGCGGCGACCGCAAGCGCACTCGATATGCCGAGTAAGGCGACGCTCACGATTC
>CANPZK010000044.1 GCA_947588875.1 uncultured Clostridia bacterium | reverse complement strand
CGGATACGCCGATGAAAAAGACGAGGCTCCCGATGAATACGAGCCGCCGGAGCGCCTGTCCGAATAGCCGCCGCTTGAATAGCTGTCCTTGTAATCGCCGCTGTCCTCATCGTCATACGACTTGTAATCGTCGTCCTCGTAGTCGTTGTAATCGTCCTCCGGTACGTCCCACATACGCTTAAATTTATCTACCAAACCTGCCATTTGACTCTTCCTCCGTTATACATATATTCTCGGTCCGAACAGCGCCGAGCCAACTCTGACCATATTAGCGCCTTCCAAAATTGCCTCCCGATAATCGGCAGACATACCCATTGACAAAAACTCCATATTAACATTATCCATATTTTTACCCTTGATGTCAATAAATAGTTTGTTCATTCTTGAAAAATATTTACATATATCTAATTTTTTATCACAAATCGGAGGAATTGTCATCAAACCTTTCACATGAACGCCGTTCAGATTGGATATTTCATACAAAAGCTCCTCCAGCGCCTCCGGCGCCACACCGGATTTGCTCTCCTCGCCGCCGATATTCACCTCGACGAGAATATCGGTAGTTGTGTTTTTCAGCTCGCTCTGCCGCGCTATCTCCTTGGCGAGCTTTATGCTGTCCACCGACTGAATAAGCTCGACCTTTCCTACTATCTGCCTGATTTTGTTGCTTTGCAGATGGCCTATAAAGTGCAGCTCAGCGTTATTGAGGTCGTAGCTTTCGTATTTTGCCAAAAGCTCCTGCACCCTGTTCTCGCCGATATATTTAAGCCCGCAGGAAATTGCGTGATTGATGTAAGCGGGCTCCACCGTCTTGGTGGCGGCGAGAAAGACAATATCCTCCCTCGCTTTTCCCGCCTTAACCGCCGCGTCCGCTATATTCTCCTCTATCGTCTTATAATTGTACTCTATATCCCTGAGCCTGCTCTTATCAAGCTCTGACGCTTTTTCCGTCATATAAATCAGTCCCCTCCGTTACCACTCTGTCGTATAATTCAACCGTTGTGCCGTTAAACAGCTCGTCCGCATCGGGCGACTGCTTGCAGATTATATAGTCTTCGCCCGAATAGGCTATCACTACCTCTTTAAACTCGAGTATGTTGCCGCTTACAACATAAACTCCCTGGACCCGCTTTTTTTCTTCACGCTCTTTGCCGCCGCTGTCCGTCACGATTTTGGTCACATAATCCTGATGAAGCGCCGACTTGCTGATTTTAAGTCCCTCGTAGGACTGAATGTCGAGCCGCAGCTCCTCCCTTCTCAGCGATGAAAGGACGGGGCTCATATAATTGCATTGCAGCACGAGCGCTCCCTTGTCGGTCTTGCTCTTCTGGTTCATCGCCGCTATCTGCACAGGCAGGCTCTGAGCCGCCGCATACGGCATATTTACTTTTATGTCCGACGAGTCGAGATTGCGGTTTATCGCGAGGCTCTCCTTAGCCTCTATCGGGCATACCAGATACCAATTAAGGTCGCTTATGACCTTGCCTATTACGTTGCCGTCCACCTTATCGGGCTTTTTCTTCATATTGCTGTTCATCTGCTCAACGCTCGTATCCTCCGCGCTTTTGTAGCTGAACTTTTTCTCGTAGCCGTCGGTTGAGGTCGTAAAGTACCCCGAAACGGGCGAGCGTATCTCGGCTATTGCTTCGCCGGTGATCCCCTTTAAGCGGTTGTACTCCTTTTGTAGCTGTTCTATCTTCGCGGAATAGTCCTTGACCTCGCCGACTATCAGCTTGCTCTCGTTGAGGGCGTATATCAGATTATCCTCGTCGTGCCCGAGGTCGAGCAGGTCCCCGCTCACCACGCTCTTATTTATATTAATTATATTCGCGTTTATTCGGTTCCTCACGCTGTCAAGCCCCGCCGTATCTCTCTTTGCGGAGCGGCCGAGCTTTTCAAATATGCTTATCTGCTCCTGAAGCTGGTTCATCAGCTTGTGGTTGCTCGCGTCCTGCTCGCTCGCGTACACCTTCGCGATAAGCCCGCCTGCCGCCACCTTTCTGTTGCCGTCGTATTCATACGCGACAACGCCGGAAACGTTGTTCTTTATCAGCGTTTCGTTCCTCACTATATACCCGCTCGTATTTATAGAATCGGCTACCGTTGTAAGCGACGCTGTTTCCGTCTTGACGACCGAGAAATTTGCGCCGTAGATAAGGTATATCGCATACAGAAAGAGAAAGGCGCACAGCAAAAATATGCCTACTTTTTTTATTGAAATTTTTTCCAACTATTTCACCCTATTCGTTTTATCAATCAATACGCCCGAGGCTTCAACTATCCCGCAGGCTGATTTTATAAGCTCGTCGGTCGGCATAGCGTCGATTTCGAGCCAGTTTATGTTTTCATCGCGCCGAAACCATGTCAGCTGCCGCTTGGCATAGCGGCGCGTTTCGGTTTTCAGTCCTTCGACCGCCTCTTCAAGGCTTACCTCGCCGCTCAGGTACGGCGCAAGCTCCTTATATCCGATAGCCATTTTCGCGGTCTGCCCGAGATTTAAATCAATTATCCTTTTCGTTTCGTCTATAAGCCCGTTTTCGAGCATTTCGTCCACACGATTGTTTATGCGCTCGTATAAATAATTGCGGTCGCGCGCCCTCAGCCCGATTTTCACACAGCGGTACGGCGGCTCGTTCAGGCGCGATTTTTTTAAGCTCTCGGTCATCGTGACCCCTGTCGTTTTGTAAATCTCTATCGCCCTTATTATTCTTTTTGCGTTTTTCTGCCCGCTCAGCCTTTCCCTGCTCTCCGAATCGAACTCGCCGAGAATTTCAAGCAGTCTGTCAACTCCCTGCTCGCGCGCGATATTCGCAAGCTCCGCTCTCAGGGCTTCGTCGGAGGACGAGTTTGAAAACTCGATATTTTCGAGCAATGAGGACACATAAAGTCCCGTGCCGCCGACTATCACCGGAAGCTTCCCCCTTGAGCTTACATCGGCTATTTTCTCCCGCGCAAGCCCGACGTATTCCGCAACCGAAAACGGCTTGTCCGGCGGCAGAAAATCTATAAGGTGGTGCGGCACCCCCTGCATTTCCGCCTTAGTGGGCTTTGCCGTCGCTATATCCATATATTTATATATCTGCATCGAGTCCGCCGAGATAACCTCGCCGTTATATCGCCTCGCAAGCGCGACCCCGAGCCCGGTCTTTCCGGAGGCGGTCGGGCCGACGACCGCTATAACGGGTATTTTTTCAGTGCTGTTCAATATATTACACCCTGCCAAACATTTTTTCAAATTCTCTTTTCTTTATCACCGTGCTGACGGGCCGTCCGTGAGGGCAGTAGCGAACCCTTTCGTCGGTCTCTATTATTCTCAGAATTTCCTCAAGCTCCTCCCGAGTATTCAGGTTTCCGCCCTTTATTGCGGCTCTGCAAGCCGCGTTGTGGTATGCCCAATCCATTTTTTCGCTCTCTATCTGCTTTTTGTTTTCAAGGAGATAGCCCGCCATTTCCTCGACCGTAGGTTTAATATCCTCAATTTTCAGATACTGCGGGTAGGCTCTGACCAGAATCGTTGAGCCGCCGAAGTCCTCTATTTCAAAGCCGAGCCTTGAAAAGGCCTCCGTATTGTTCAGCGCCGCGTCGTACTCGTCCGCGCTGAGCAGAACGCTCTCCGGCTCCAGCAGCGTTTGGGAATAGGCTCTGCCCTTTTCCTCCCTCAGCCGCTCGTATATAATGCGCTCATGCGCCGCGTGCTTATCTATAAAGTGCAGCTCATCGTCGCCCCTTTGGGCGATTATATATGTATTGAACGCCTCGCCTATGTATTTAAGCGACGGCCTTGTTATCTCCGTTATGGAGGCGTTTTCCTCTGCCGCGCTCTCCTCCGGCGGCTCGTCCTCCTGCGGCTCAGGCTGTCGCTCCTCGTCCGGCGACGCCTCGCCGAAAGCGGCGGGCGGCCGGTTTTCAGCTCCGTCAGGTTCTGCGGCGGCGCTGCCCGAAAGCTCCGAGCCTTCCTCCGGCGTTTTGGCGACCGGCTCGTCCGCGCTTTTATTCAGCATATCGAAGTACGCGCTTATCTGCTCGCGCTCCGCTTGGGAGTCGGATAGCCTTTGCGGTCTAAACGGCGACGACTGCGGAACGGAAATTATCGGCTCCGGCAATCCGTCCGCGTTTCCTTCCTCTCCCTTTCTCCTGCGCTCATACTCGTTTTTCATCTCGAAAAGCTTTGCGCTTTCAAACGTAAACGGCGTTTTTTGACCTGCGGCGCTGCAGACGGTTTTTTCCTCGGATTTTACGCCGAGAGCCGCCTCCTTCTCCTTGTGGTTTCGGAAGATTGCGGACTTCACCCCGTGATAGACCGCCTCGAATACCGGCCGCTCGTTTATAAATCTTATCTCTGTTTTCGCGGGATGGACGTTTACGTCCACGCCCTCAAACGAAAGGGATATATGCAGCACGCAGGCGGGGAATTTCCCGACCATGACCGCACCCTTGCACGCCTCCTCAAGCGCGACCATCGCGGTGCGGCACCTGACATACCTGTTGTTTATAAAGAAATTCTGCATATTTCTGTTTGCTCTGGCGTTATACGGGCGGGTCACATAGCCGCTGACGGTTATTCCGTTCAGCGTATAATCCACGGGTATGAGCTCCTTTGCAAAGTCCCTGCCGTATACCGCGTATACAGCCGACAGCAGCTTGCCGTCGCCGGTCGTTTTCAGCGCCTGTTTGCCGTCTTTGATGTATGTGAACGATATTTCCGGGTGCGACAGCGCCATTTTGTCCATAACGGCTGTGACCGCGTTGCCCTCCGATATATCCTTTTTCAAAAACTTCATTCTCGCCGGCACGTTATAAAAAATATCCCTGACGATTATCGTTGTCCCCCGGGGACACCCGGCGCTGTCAAGCTCGATTTCCTCGCCGCCGTGGATAACGTACCGACTGCCCGTGCTCTCGTTGTCGCTCAGAGTCATAAGCTCCACCTTAGCCACCGCCCCGACCGAGGCGAGAGCCTCGCCCCTGAAGCCGAGGGTCGCTATGGAGTTAAGGTCGTTCTCGTCAGCCACCTTGCTCGTCGCGTGGCGTATAAACGCCTTTTTTATATCCTCGCGCATTATGCCGCAGCCGTCGTCGGTCACTCTTATGTATGACACGCCGCCGCGCATTATCTCAACTGTTATCGTACGCGAGCCTGCGTCAATCGAATTTTCCACAAGCTCCTTTATAACCGAGGCGGGTCTCTCCACCACCTCTCCGGCGGCGATAAGCTCCGCCGTATGCTTGTCAAGCACGTTTATTCTGCCCACGCAGACTCACCTCCCGTCAGTTGCACATTTTTATAAGCTCAAAGAGTATATTCATAGACTCTATCGGAGTAAGTGTGTTTATATCTATTGATTTCAGCTTTTCCTCTATTGCGGAATTACCCGCATTGAAAAGCGAAAGCTGACTGTCGTTATCGGCCGGGCTGTCTGCGGCTTTTGCTTCCTCTGCTCCGCCGCTTTTTCCCTCGCCGCTTTCAAGCTCCTTTAATATCTGCTTTGCGCGCTTTATTATCCAATCCGGCACTCCGGCGAGCTTTGCGACCTCGATGCCGTAGCTGTCGTCCGCCCCGCCGGGGACTATCCGGCGCAAAAAGGTTATGTCGTCGCCGCGCTTTTTCACGGCGATGTTATAGTTCTTTACCCCGTCGAGGATATCCTCCATAACGCTAAGCTCGTGGTAATGGGTCGCGAAGAGCGTTTTTGCGCCGAGTTTTTTCTTGTTTGCGACAAACTCAAGCACGGCGCGCGCTATGCTCATACCGTCGAAGGTCGAGGTTCCCCTGCCTATCTCGTCGAGAATGAGCAGGCTCTTTGAGGTCGCGTTTTTTACTATCGCCGCCACCTCGCTCATCTCCACCATAAAGGTGGACTGCCCCGCCGCCAAATCGTCGGAGGCCCCGACGCGCGTGAAGATGCTGTCGCATATTTCAATGTCCGCGCTCGCCGCCGGCACGAACGAGCCTATCTGCGCCATAAGCACTATCAGCGCGACCTGTCGCATATATGTGGATTTGCCCGCCATATTCGGTCCGGTTATTATCGCGACGGTGTTTTCGCCGCTGTCGAGAAGCGCGTCGTTCGGAACAAAGGGCGCTCCGTTTAAAAGCTGTTCGACGACCGGATGTCTGCTCTCCTTTAGCCTGATGCCGCCGCTCAATGAAATATTCGGTTTGCAGTAGCGGTTATCCGCCGCCACCGAGGCGAGCGAGGCGAGCACGTCGAGGTTCGCTATTGCCGAGGCGGTTCTCTGTATTCTTTCAAGGTTCGAGGCGACCCGCTCCCTTATATCCTCGAATAATTTATATTCAAGCCCCTGCGAGCGCTCCCTTGCGCCGATTATCCTGCCCTCTAAGTTTTTCAGCTCCTCGGTTATGTATCTCTCGCAGTTCGTTAGCGTCTGCTTTCTTATGTATTCGTCCGGCACGAGATTTTTATATGAGTTTGACACCTCAAGATAATAGCCGAACACCCTGTTATACCCAATCTTGAGCTTGGGTATATTGGTTCTCTCCTTTTCCCTCGCTTCCAGCTTCGTGAGTATCGACGATGAGTTGTTCATATCTCCCCTTATGCCGTCAAGCTCCTCGCTGAAGCCCTCCTTTATGATTCCGCCCTCTCTGACCGAAAACGGGGGATCGTCAACTATCGAGCCGTCTATCAGAGAATATATGTCCTCGAGCGGGTCGATATTATCGCACAGCTCCTTCAAAAGCGGCGTTTTCACGCTGTTTATGACCGACCTTATCTCCGGCAAAAGCCTGAGCGCCGCCGCGAGATTTCTCAGCTCCCTGCCGTTCGCACTGCCGTAGACTATTCGCGTCATGAGCCTTTCAATGTCGGATATTCCGCAAAGCGAGTTTACAAGCTCCAGCCTCATAAGCGTATCGCCGCAAAGCTCGTCAACCGCGTTTTGTCTTTTTATTATCGCGGCGCAGCTTATCAGCGGCTGTTCTATCCACGAGCGCATCAACCTTTTTCCCATAGCGGTCTTTGTCTTGTCAAGCACCCACAAAAGCGAGCCTCTTTTTTCCTTGCTGCGCATGGTTTCGAGAAGCTCAAGGTTACGCCTTGTGTTAAAATCAAGGTTCATATACTGGTTTTCAAGGTAAAAGTCAAGGCTGTTCATGCGCTCGAGTCCGCTCTTCTGCGTTATGCGCAGATAGCAGATAAGCGCCCCGACGGAGGACACGGCGAGATTGCAGCCCCTCTCGCGCAGGCTCTGCGCCTGTTTTTCTCCGAATTGATTTTTGACGGTTTCAAAGGACGCGTCCGTATCAAACTTTTCGTCCTCAAGCATTTCTATTCCCGCCGACAGCTTGTCCCTTATCAGCTCGGGCAGCTCCTTAAAGTTAAGCATATCCCCGCCTATCAGTATTTCGCGGGGAAAAAATCTGAACAGCTCGTTTTTCAGTGACTCGAACGAGTTTTCCCCAGAAATTTGGGTGCAGTGGAGCTCGCCGGTCGAAATATCGGCAAAGCACGCGCCTATTGCGCCGCCCTCGGCGTAACAGCAGGCGATGAAGTTGTTTTTGCCCTCGTCGAGCATACTGCTCTCCATTACCGTACCCGGTGTTATTATCCTGACTATATCGCGGTCAACAAGCCCCTTTGCCGCCGCGGGGTCCTCCATCTGCTCGCATATCGCGACCTTATAGCCCTTTGCAACGAGCCGCGCTATGTATCCCTCGCAGCTATGGTACGGAACGCCGCACATGGGCGCGCGCTCCTCCTGTCCGCAGTCGCGCCCCGTCAGCGTAAGCTCCAGCTCCTTTGAGGCGAGCTTTGCGTCGTCGAAAAACATCTCGTAAAAGTCGCCGAGGCGGAAAAACAGTATGCAGTCCTTGTGCTGTTCTTTTATTTTAAGGTATTGCTTCATCATCGGAGAAAGCTCAGCCATTACCCTTACCTCTCTAAGTTAATTTTAATATCAGTGACAGCCCCCGCAGGTCGAACAGCTTCCCGTACAGCTCGGCGAGTAATCGGTCGTTTCGGGGTCCTCTCCGTCGGCTGATTGGCTGATTATGGCGAGAACTCTCTGGAGCACCGAATCAAGCTGCTGCTTTGCCTCGTTATATGCGGTCATATTTTCGTTTTTCATTATATTCGCGTAAACGCTGCGCATCTCCTTGTTGAGCTGCTGGAGCTTGTCGTCGTCCCTGTCGCTCTTCTGCGCCTCGTTGTTAATCGCTATTCTTTTGAGGTTAAATTCGCCTATTAAATTCTGAAGCTCCTTGTCGTTGTCGCTGTTTTGCTGAGCTATGCGCAGTTTAAGATAAGCGTCCTCCTGCTGTATAGCCTTTCCTATCTCTCTTGCCATTTGAATAATGTCCATTTTTCTCTTCCTTTCTGAGGTTTGATATAATATTTCAGCCCGCCGATAAGCCTTATTTCCGTGAAAGAATAAAACGCCGTTCGGTCAGCCCGAATATTATTATTGTATTAATTAAAATTTAATTTATCAAAATTACTCCTCGACCGGCTTGCCCTTCAGCACCCAGTTGCCGGAATCTGTTATCTCTACCGTGCCGAAGTGCCCGATAAGGCTTTCGTCCGCCTCGACCTCGACTACGATATTCCCCGAGGTCCTCGCGTTTATTATGCCCTCTTTTTTCGCCTTTTCCTCAAATAAAACTCTCTGTCTTGTGCCGACCATCGAGGCGCATCTTTCGGCGGCTATTTTTTCCTGCACCTTGAGAAGTCGCTGAAAGCGCTCGGATTTTTCCTCGTCGCTTATCGGGTCGAGCATCTCCGCCGCCGGCGTGCCGACTCTCTTTGAGTAGATAAACGTGAAAAGTGAGGTAAAACCGACCTCCTCTATAAGCGAGAGCGTCTGGCAAAAGTCCTCCTCGGTTTCGCCCGGAAAGCCGACTATTATGTCGCTCGTGAGCGATAGCCCGTCTATTTTCTCCTTGGCGTAATTCACAATTTCAAGATATTTTTCGCGTGTGTAGCGCCTGTTCATGAGCTTTAATATTCTGTCGCTGCCGGACTGGAACGGCAGATGCAGGTGCTTTGAGATGTGGCGGCTCGAGGCTATCGTATCTATAAGCTCGCGGGTGCAGTCCTTTGGGTGCGAGGTCATAAAGCGCAGGGTGTAGTCGCCGTCTATCGCGTCTATCCTGCGCAGCAGCTCGGAAAAGGTTATGTCCTCGTCAAGCCCCTTGCCGTAGGAATTGACATTCTGCCCCAAAAGGGTTATATCCTTACAGCCGTTTTCTATAAGCTCGCGCGCCTCCTTGAGTATTGCCGCGCTGCTTCGGCTGCGCTCGCGCCCCCTGACGTAAGGCACTATGCAGTAGGAGCAGAAATTGTCGCAGCCGTACATTATCGGCAGCCAGCCCTTGAAAGCGCCGTCGCGCTTTTTCGGCAGTCCCTCGTGCACGAGGAGATCGTCGTTGCCTCTTACAAACTGCCGCTTGCCGCTCAAAAGGCTTTGATACAGCAGCTTTGGAAATTCGTGCAGGCAGTGTGTTCCGAACACAAGTCCTACAAAGGGAAAGCTGTCGTATATTCTTTGGGCTATGTGCTTTTGCTCCATCATACAGCCGCAAAGCGCCACAAGCGCCGAGGGGTGCTTTTTCTTTATGCTCTTTATCGCCCCTACGTTGCCGAACACCCTGTCCTCGGCGTGCTCCCTCACCGCGCAGGTGTTGAACAGGATAAAGTCCGCGTTTTCAGGCGTATCCGTAAAGGAATACCCCATAAGCGCGAGCATTCCCTTTATTGTTTCGCTGTCGGCTACATTCTGCTGACAGCCGTAGGTGCGGACGTACGCGAGGGGCTTTTCCCCCATTGCGCGTATCTGCATTATCTCCGCAACAAGCTCTATGTATTCATTTTGCTCCGCGGCAAACGTGTTGATCTCACTCAAATCGCTTGTACTCCATTCTGTTAAACTTAAAGATTATAATAACACAAAATACCTTTTTCTTCAAGTGCTTTAATCGGGCGGCGGGCAGGATTATATTACCAATCTGTAAATTTATTTTTACACTTCCTTTTCTTCCTTGACAGAAAATTTAAGTGAGAATATAATTATCTACATTTGATATAATCGCAATTTTGCTTCTAAATTCGGCAGTCAAAGGGGATATAAAAATGCTTCAGCTTAAAAACATCAGAAAAAGCTACACGACCGGCGATTTCACTCAGGTTGCGCTCGACGATATTTCGCTGAGCTTCCGCGAGAATGAGTTCGTCGCCATACTCGGTCAGAGCGGCTCGGGAAAGACCACCTGCCTTAACATAATCGGCGGCCTTGACCGTTATGACAGCGGCGACCTTATAATCAACGGCAAATCGTCGAAGGACTTCAAAAGCCGCGATTGGGACGCTTACCGCAACAACAGCGTCGGCTTCATCTTTCAAAGCTACAACCTCATAAGTCATTTAAACATCATCGACAACGTGGAGATGGGAATGACACTGAGCGGAGTATCCCGCCGCAAGCGCCGCGAAAAGGCTAAGGAGGTGCTTGAGCGGGTAGGATTGAAGGAGCATATGCACAAAAGACCGAACCAGCTTTCGGGCGGTCAGATGCAGAGGGTGGCTATCGCCCGCGCCCTTGCGAACGACCCGGACATTATCCTCGCCGACGAGCCGACCGGCGCTCTCGACACCGCGACGAGCAAGCAGATAATGGAGCTTATAAAGGAGATCGCCGCGGACAAGCTCGTCATAATGGTAACGCACAACCCCGAGCTTGCCGAGGAATACGCCGACAGGATAGTTAAATTCCGCGACGGAAAAATAACCGACGACAGCAATCCTTACGACGAGGGCGCCGCAAACGAGAGCTACTCGCTGAAAAAGACGAGCATGAGCTTTTTCACGGCTTTGAAGCTCTCGGGCAAGAATATATCTACAAAAAAGGGCAGGACTCTGCTCACCGCCTTCGCCTCAAGCATAGGAATAATAGGAATAGCCCTTATACTGAGCCTTTCAAGCGGATTTCAGGAGCAGATAATAAAGTTCCAAAACGACGCGCTTTCGGAGTTTCCTATAACCATCTCGCGCCAGTCTATGAATATGGACGCGGAGCAGATGGAGGAGATGAGCGAAAAAATGAACGAGCGCTTTGCCGGCAAGAAGAAATTTGCCGACACGGACTCGATCGAGCTGTACTCGGCAAAGGACGAGATGATGCTCCATCAAAACAAGCTCACGAAGGAATATCTCGATTACGTCAAGGATATAGACCCGAGCATCTGCTCAAGCATAGGCTACACCAAAATAACGGGAATGAATTTGCTTAGAAAGGTGGACGGCAAGGCAGCCCCCGTTTCGTTCACCGTCGGCATCTCCAGCGGCGCGGATTCGCAGTCTATGGGCAGCATGACGAGCATGAGCTCGATAGGTCTTACGTCTTATCCGAATAATCTCGATAAGGACTCTACCCCGTATCTTGAAAAAAATTACGACGTTCTCTCGGGCTCTTACCCGAAAAACGACCGCGACATTGTTTTGGTCGTCGATAACAAAAACCGCGTCGACACCGCCGTCATGTCCTCGCTCGGCTACGACACGGAGAACGTCAAGAAAATCAGCTTTAAGGATATAGTCGGGACTGAGCTTAAGCTCGTGCCGAACGACTCCTACTATGAAAAAAATCCCGCCGGTCTGTTTATGCCGAAAACAGATTATGATAAGCTATACGACGGCAAGGACAATATAACCTTGAAAATTTGCGGGGTAGTCCGCGTTAAAGAGGACACTAAAATAGGCATGCTCGCCTCGGGCATTGCGTACAACGATTCTCTCGTCGACGAGGTTATAGAGATGAACAAGGACTCGGAGATAGTCAAGGCGCAAAAGGACAGCAAGACAAACGTGATGACGACGGAAAAGCTCGACGACGAGGCGAAGGAGCAGATTTTATCGTATCTTGGGGCGGACTCCCAGCCGCTGATGATATATATTTATCCGAAAACCTTTGACGACAAGGAGTCCGTGATAGAGTATCTCGACAAGTATAACTCCGGCAAGGACGACAAGGACGTTGTGACCTACACCGATCTTGCCGACACGATGACCAGCATGACCTCGAGCATTATGGACGCGATAACCCTTGTGCTTATAGCGTTCGCGGGAATTTCGCTTATAGTGTCGCTTATTATGATAGCGATAATAACCTACATCTCGGTTTTGGAGCGCACGAAGGAGATCGGCGTTCTGCGCGCTCTCGGCGCGAGGAAGAAGGATATTTCGCGGGTGTTTAACGCCGAGACCTTTATAATCGGCGCTTGCTCCGGTCTGCTCGGAATAATCATCGCCTATGCGCTTTGCATTCCGATAAATTCCATACTTGAGAATATGACTGAGCTTCCGAACGTCGCCCAGCTCAATCCGCTGCACGCTCTTTTGCTTGTGGTTATAAGCGTTGCTCTGACCTTGCTCGGCGGGCTTATTCCGGCGAGGATAGCGTCGAAGAAGGATCCGGTTGAGGCGCTCAGGAGCGAATAAAAATAATATCAAAATTGCGGCTTTAATCAAACGAAGCTGCCGCGGCTGTCTGTTTTGCCTTGTGCGAAAAAAAAGGCGCTCGGGCGGCGACCGGCGCGGCGCAGCCGCGCGGGAAAACGCGGCGGCGGGGGCGGGCCTTCGGCGGAGCTTGAAATTATATCGCCGCGCTTAAGGCTTCGGGGGCGCGCCGCAGTCGGCTCCGCCGCGTTTTCCGCCGAATTTTCGCCGGAGGCGAAAATTCGGGGTCGCCGCCCGAGCTCTGCCCTCCCGCACAAAGCGGTAAAAGGCAACGCGGCAGCGATAGCTCTTATTAAAATTTATCGATAAAAATACAAAAAATCATTTAATCCCGTCAAGCAGCTTGGGGAAATCCCCGAGCTGCGTTATTTTATAATCGCACAGCTCATGCGGCATGGGCACTTCGTTTCTCGAATCAAAAAGGCAGGTCGCAATGCCCGCGTTCCTGCCGCCGAGCATATCGGACGTAAGCGAGTCGCCGAGTATAATGTATTTATCCCGCTCGCGGTCGCCAATCTTATCAAAGCAATATTCAAAAAATTCCGCCGACGGCTTGTTTACGCCTATCGCCTCGGAAATAAACACGTCGGTCATATATTCCAAAAGTCCCGTGCTTTTCAGTCTGCCCATCTGGGAAATCATCGCACCGTTTGTCACTATATACAGCTTATACCTCCCCGACAGCTCCCTGCACAGCTCGTGCGCCCCGTCTATCGTAGCGGCGCAGCGGGATAGGCTGTCGATATAATAGCCGTTCATATCGGCGGCTGAAATATCTCGGGCTCCAAGGCGGCTCAGAAGCCTTTCAAACCTTGTAGCCATAAGCTCCTTTCGCTCGATCTCGCCGCGTTCGAGCAGCTTAAAAAGGCGGAGATTTTCACTCGAGTAGCCGCGATAAACCTCGTCTGTAAAGCGCAGACCGTAATGCTCAAGCGTCGCCTTAAGCGCCGCGCGCTCGCCCGACGGAAAATCTAAAAGCGTTTCGTCCGCGTCGAGAAATATATATTTTATCCTGCTCTCGTTATTCAAAGTCATCACCGTTTTCGTTCTTTATTTCCCTTCGCGTGCAAATATAAAAATATTCGCCGCCCGTTTTTTCCTTTAGGGCGTTTAAATATAAAATCGGGTTTATATTCTCAACGCTGCCCGCGGGAAGCGTCAGGGTAAGCACGGCAAATTCTCCGTCCGGCTTTAAATCGTAATCATTGAGATACGGCTTTAAGTCTATATCCTTTAGCCCCTTTTTCGTCTTTTTCCGGGTTATCACCTCATTGGAATTTAAAAGCGAGCCGATCTCCGCGCATATCTCGCCGCCGCTTTTTCCGTCCGCGCCGATTTTCATTTCATAGCGAGCCTTTGATATTTGCGCAGGCTTCATTTTGGGCTCGGCAGCTCTGTATACTCTTATCCCCTCAGGCAGGCTCCCGTTGAGCCGCTCGGGTATAAGCGAGATGTCAAACTCATCGTCCGTAAGTCTTATATCCATCGTTTCGCACTCGCCGCAGAATCCGAGCGAAAGCGGCAGAGCGAAGGTTATAAACGGGTGGGGATTAAAGCCCTCGGTGTGCCATATCGGTATTTTGCTGCGGTTTATAGCGAGTGTCATAACCTTGTTTAAATCGAGGTGGGAGATAAACCTTGCAAGTCCCTCCTTTTTAAACCATAGTCTTACGCTTTTCAAAGCATACTCCCTCCTTCCACTGAGCCGCTCCGCAGTTACTGCACTTCTGGCGGCAGTTCGGCGTTGTTTCGTTGTTATATGCCCTTTTACATTCCTCTATCAGGAATGATTTTTTTATTCCGTAGTCTATGTGGTCCCACGGCAGCAGCTCGTCAAATTCGCGCTGTCTGTTTGCGTAAAACGCGGGGTCAAGCCCGCACTCGTCAAATACCTGAAGCCACTTGTCAAGGCTGAAATAATCGCCCCAGCCGTCGAATATCATTCCCTTTTCGTGCGCTTTGAGCAGAGCCTTGCCGAGCCGTCTGTCGCCCCTTGCAAACACAGCCTCGACAAAGCTTGTTGAGGAGTCGTGATAATTGTAGTTTATCTTCTTGGTCGTTATGCTATCCTTTAAATGCATCTGCTTTTCCTTCAGCACCTCTATCGTATCCTGCGGGAACCACTGGAACGGGGTAAAGGGCTTCGGCACAAAGCTCGCCGTGCTCAGCGTCACCCTCACGCTCTTGCCCTTGGGTCTGTTTTCCGCGCTGTAATAAGCGTTTACCACTCTCTGCCCGAGCTGAGCGATTCCGGCCACGTCGTCGAGAGTTTCCGTCGGCAGGCCTATCATAAAATAGAGCTTGACGGTGCTCCAGCCTCCGTTGAACGCCGTCGAGCAGGTGCTCATAAGTTCGCTCTCGGTCACGTTTTTATTTATAACGTCTCTAAGCCTTTGCGTTCCCGCCTCGGGGGCAAAGGTGAGC
>CANPZK010000043.1 GCA_947588875.1 uncultured Clostridia bacterium | reverse complement strand
TCAGCATTTACTATCTCAGATCTGGTAAAGAATATTTTCTTTAAATGCTTGTCATCCATAATAACTCATCTCCATTACATATTTGTTTTAAATAATGTGCAACGAACCGGAACCGGTTCCGCTTTTGTTATCCGACAGGGACAAATCGAGGCGAAGTTTAAAGCCGCGCCTCATTTTTCATGTGAATATTTTCGTGCGTTTAATTTTTTGTTTTCGTTTTCTAATCGAATATTCTCTTTGCGCAATTCTGAATTTTCCGTTTGTAATCGAGAAACCTCACTTAATAAAAAACTAAACTTCTGCATTTGCTGGTACGCATCCCGTTGTTCAACGATCAAATTATCAAACTGAAGATCTCTTTTTTTGCTTTCGCTATAAAGAGCATTAAGTAAATTTAATTGAAAATCGTTTTGTGAAATTATCCTATCAGTATCCTTTTCAAGTAATTCCCTTTCCTGTCTGATACTTTCGCTAATATGATTTTGCATTTTATCGTGTTCAGCGGATAATTTTTCGTGATCTTTTTGGAGCGATTTTGTATCTTTAAATCCCTTATATAAATCAGCAATGAATATTCCTGTTATTAAAAACATAATCGCCAATATGACCCAATTAATATAATCACTCCAATACAAGATAAGTTCCTCCTTTATATAGATATTTATATCAATGTTCACCATTAAAACCGGAACCGGTTCCGCTTTTGCACAAATAACAAAACTCTATCCTGTTATCAAAGTTCTCTTATTCATGTAAAAAGCTAAGCCCTGTGTACACTACTTTGCGGCGGCTGTACGGACCTACCCGTTGTTTTTTTATCGGAATTAACGGCGTGCATCAAAAATCCCGTCAGACTTGGCGTAGTTGAGAGGTTTTGACTGAATATTAATATTTAATTTCGCTGCTCTGCATTTTCACGGGCTTGCAACCGTTGCATTAATACATATTGATAAATGATCAATGCAGCTGCATTAACGTAGGCGGGGGATTGTCCCGCCAAGATATGGACTTTTAGCGCATTTTTGTATGATATTTCACACAGTCTTCTGATATTTCCGTATTTTATTCAGACGGCGCTCAAGCGAGTCTATATCCAATCCCCACGCCAGATACGCACATTCGGTCAGCACAGATCTATTGTTGTACTGCATTTTGCCCATCTCATCAGCTTTATCTCGCGCACATTTTTTTAATTGCTGTACGGTACATGAGCTAATTCCGGGAAACAATTCTTTAATGTCCTTGGTAAACAAAGAAAGTCGCTCATAATAAAGCCTCACGGCAACCTCAACACTTGAAATTTGCGGTATATTCATCATTTTTTTACCCTCTTTCTTTTCCTGTTATGAAGTCGTAAACCGAGCAATGAAGCTCATCGGCAAGAGCAATAGCCAACGGCAGGGAAGGGACTTTTGTTCCACGTTCAATTTGCGCCAGCATCGGCCGAGTTATACTAACTTCATTGGCAAGTGCTTCTTGAGTCAGTCCGTTATTGTTACGAATTTTTTTTATGTTTTCGCCAATACTCATCTTTTGCCTCTGTTTTATCTTGTTTTCGTTCCGTTTTTATTACTCTGCTGAGGACGAGAAATTCTTTTGCTGTTGCGTATTTGGGACGCTGTTTGTAAAAAAAATAGAACAAGGATTATCTATATTCAAAAAATCACAAAGTCTAAGTACTTCCGATAATCTAAATTCTCTCGTTCCATTAATTTTCCTTGAAAGTGAGTTTTCAGAAATTCCAATGGCGGCTGCAACACTTTTTTGTGTTTCTCCTTTTTCTGCGATTTTAGCTTTAAGCAAATTTATATTCATCCCTTGACACCTCCTGTAATATATTAATCGTTGCATATATGGGATATTTCCATTATAATCCAATATTTCGATTTGTCAACCCATATATGCAACATTATTTCAAAAAAGGTTGCACTTTTAGTCCGTTTGGTTTATAATATACCCAAATTAAACAATTGGGTGATTATATGACAGACAAGCAAACAGAGCAAATGCGTAATATTGCACAGAGAATAAGGTATCGAAGGGAAGAACTTCAATTAAGTTTTCAGCAATTAGCGGATTTTACCAAAATGAGCAAATCAACTTTACAAAGATATGAAACAGGCGGAATAAAAAATATTCCCCTTGATAAATTAGAAGTTTTAGCAGATGGATTGAAAACGACTCCTGAATGGATTTTAGGTTGGGACAAACATATAGAAGAAAATAAGATTGAGCCAACACATAACGTCAATAATTTATCTCCGCGCGAACAATTAGTCATAACAGCCTACCACAATAACCCTGATATGCAGCCGGCTATTGATAGAATTCTCGGAATTAAATCGGCAAAGCCAACAGAAAAAGGCACAAAAATAATCGCCCCCTTTGAAATTGAGGACGATAACAAGCAAAAGCTGTTAAACAATTATGATAAATTAAATGACGACGGTCAGAGCAAGCTGCTGGATTATTCCGCCGATCTTGTTTCAGGCGGTCGATACGTTAAAAATAATCAACTTTTTGGAGATAAAGAGGCTTAAAGGATAGATAGCAATCCTATATATTTTGGAAGTTCGGGCAAAAAAATAGCACCCGGACAAACAGCCGAGTGCTATATTGATGTTTTATAGAAAGAAGTATAAATTATGCCAATTTACAAAATGAAGGGCAGCAAAAACGGCAAACAAAAATACCGCGTTCGCATTAACTATACCGATACATCCGGTCGGCAGCACCAAATTGACAGAGTTGTTTACGGCAGCACGGAGGCAAAAACTCTTGAAGCACAGCTCCAAAAGGAATATAGTAGCGGTTCTCAAGTAAACATTGGTAATCGCATGACTGTAAAATCTCTGTATGATGAATATATGGCAGTAAAAAAGAATGATGTTCGCATTACTTCATATGATAAAACGCGCCGAAATTTGGAACGATATGTTATTCCTTATTTGGGAAATATTCGGCTCGATAGATTGTCAGCGCCAACGCTTCAGACGTGGAAGCAAACGATAGCCAATCAGGGCCTATCGTCGACCACGCAAAGAAATCAGTATGGCGAGCTTCGCGCTCTGCTGAATTATGCCGTCAAGATGGAATATATAGCGCGAAATCCATTAATTACCGTTGGCAACTTCAAGGACAAAAACTTTACTCCGCCTAAAGATAAAATTAATTATTATACGCCCGAAGAATTTTTACAGTATATTAATGAAGCCAGAAACATAGCTGAGCAAAAAAACACACTAACTGATTGGGGCTATTACGTATTTTTTTCAATTGCATATTATACAGGAATGCGAAAAGGAGAAATTAATGCGCTCAAATGGTCTGATATTGATGGTAATATGATAAATGTGCGTAGATCTGTATCTCAAAAAATAAAGGGCGTTGAGATTATAGAATCTCCCCCTAAAAATAAAACATCGTACAGAACGATACAGATACCAGCTCCTCTAAAGGAAATATTGGACGAACATCATGACAGATATAGAGCTGCTACTAAATTCGAATATAGCGATAATCTGCGCGTATGCGGTGGAACCAGATGCTTGGGAGATACCGCTTTAGATAATAAAAACAAAGAATTTGCAAAAAAAGCAGGATTGCCACATATACGCATACATGATTTCAGACACAGCCATGCGTCCTTATTGGCAAACGAGGGGATAAATATACAGGAGATTGCCCGCAGGCTCGGCCATTCAAAAATAGAGCAGACGTGGAACACCTACTCACACTTATATCCGCGTGAAGAAGAGCGGGCAATTAAGATTTTAGATGGTATAAAACAAGAAAAACGTGTAAAAAACGTGTAGGGAACACAAAAAACCGCCTATTATGGCGGTTTTTTGCATTTTTGGCGGAGATGGAGAGATTTGAACTCTCGCGTCGAGTAACGCCCGACCTACCGCATTTCGAGTGCGGACCCTTCAGCCACTTGGGTACATCTCCATTGGCGTTCCCGAGGTGATTCGAACACCCGACCTACCGCTTAGGAGGCGGTTGCTCTATCCAGCTGAGCTACGGAAACAAATCTGATATTTAAGAAAAAAGCACCTGCCAGAGCAAGTGCTTTTTTCTTGGCGGAGGACAAGGGATTTGAACCCTCGCGCCGGTTACCCGACCTACTCCCTTAGCAGGGGAGCCTCTTCACCACTTGAGTAATCCTCCGTATGGCAAATAAAAAATATAATAGATTGTATGGCGGAGGGGAAGGGATTCGAACCCTTGGTTCCTTTCGGAATCACTAGTTTTCAAGACTAGCTCCTTAAACCGCTCGGACACCCCTCCATGCGGTCAGCTTGATAATAATATCATATTGATTAAAAATAGTCAAGACCTTTTTAGAAATTTTTATCACTCTGCGGCGTATATAAGCGCTCGCCGCCGAGTTTTAATCCGGCGCAAAAAAATCGCCGTCAATCATAATTTAAACAACTCGTCCATATAATTGAATATCAGGGCGCGATGATAAAATATCCGCCGTGAGATCAAAATTCATTATAAAGCGAGGATGATAAAAATGACGGGAAACCGTGACGCAGCAAGACGGTTCGACAGAGCGGCTAAAGGGCTTGGGAAAAGATTGTTTGAGCGCGTCGTTCGGATAAGCGACGAAATAAAATGCGGCGCGCAGGAGATAAGGCTGAGGGTAAACAGACCCGTAGCCGTGTATACCGCCGAGCAGGTCTTTTTTATAGCCGCGGACGGCAGGGCGATAACCGAGCCTGAGGCGGGAAGAACTCTTACGGCGAGTCAGCGGGATATAGCCGACTGCTTTCAAAATCTTTGCAGCTATTCCGTATATAGCCGCCAAAACGAGATAAGGCAGGGCTTTATAACGCTTCAGGGGGGACACCGCGCCGGATTGAGCGGAAGCGCCGTTTACAGGAACGGAGAGGTATATAATATCCGCGACATATCCGGCGTAAACATAAGGATAGCGCGTGAAATATTGGGGTGCGCCGACGAGCTTATCGCCTGCATAAGGGAGAATAACTGCGGGATTCTCGTCTGCGGCGCGCCCTCAAGCGGCAAGACCACTCTTTTGAGGGATACCGCGCGCCAGCTTTCGACCGTGTGCGGAATGAAAACGACCGTTATAGACGAGCGTGGAGAGCTTGCCGGAGTTTTCGGGGGAATAGCCCAGAACGACCTTGGAATGTCCGACGTTCTCGACGGCTTTTCAAAGACCGACGGCATAATGCAGGCGGTGAGGTGCCTTTCGCCCGATTACATAATCTGCGACGAGATAGGAACGGCGCGGGAGGCGGAGCTGATTGAGCAGAGCTTAAATTCCGGGGTGAAGATCATCGCCTCGATGCACGCCTCAAGCGCGGAGGAGCTTTTAAGAAAACCGCAGGGCGAAGCTCTGCTGAAAACGGGCGCGTTCGGACGCGTAGCGTTTTTAAAGAGCCGAAAATCCCCGGGCGAAATAAGCGAGTTGATGTCAGGGGAGGTGCTTTTGCGTGGTAAAGGCGGCAGGAATATTAATGATAATGGCCGCAGGAGCTTTAGCGGGAGTTATGATTTCCAAAAGGGCAACAAACAGAATACAATTTTTTGAGCAGTTTTTGCTGTATCTGAACGGACTTCGTGACAGACTGGGCTACACGCTCAGCGAGCTTAGGACGCTCTTGCTCAGCGATGAAAAAATGCTCTCGCAGATGCTAAAAACAATGAGCGGCAAATTGTTTGATTTGGGCAGAGAGGGCGCGGCGCACGAGGCGATTTCGATAATTCCCTCGTCATACGGGCTCAAGAGCGAGGACAAAAAGCTGATTTACGGCTTTTTGTCCGAATTGGGAAGCTCGGACTGCGACAGCCAGCTTGCTCACTGCGAGCTTTATATATCGCTTGTGAACGGACTTTTGTCGTCGCAAAGAGAGGAGGCGGCAAAAAAATCGCGGCTTTATAGACTTCTCGGCGTTTTTTCGGGAATCGGCGCGGGACTGTTTTTTCTGTAAAGGATGATATAAATGAATGTTGATCTGATATTTAGGATAGCCGCCATCGGGATAATAGTGGCGGTGCTCAATCAGGTGCTTATACGCTCCGGCAGAGAGGAGCAGGCGATGATGACGACTCTCGCCGGATTGATTGTGGTCCTGCTGATGATAGTTTACGAGATAAGCGGGCTGTTTAACACCATAAAAACGCTGTTCGGTCTTTGATATGGATATATTTTTGATATGCGTGGTCGCCACCGCCGCCGCGGCATTTGCGCTGCTGCTGAAAAAATACAATCCCGAAATGGCGCTGATGACCTCGGTGATAACGGGGGTTATAGTATTTGCCGTAATACTTTCGTCGCTCTCTCCCGCAATATCGCTGATAAACAGACTTTCATCTCTTGCGGGTTCGGCGGGAGAAAACGTCGGGATACTTTTAAAATCAATCGGCATTTGCTATATCTGCCGCTTCAGCGCGGATTCGTGCGCCGACGCGGGACAAAGCGCGCTCGCGGGGAAGATAGAGCTTGCCGGCAGGGTGGCCGTCGTGCTTTTGTGTCTGCCGATATTGGAGGAAATAGTTGACGCCGCCATACGCATAACGGGCGGATAGGTGTTGAAAATGAAAAGGATAACAATAATATTATTCGCGCTTGCGCTCATATTGCTTTCATCGTTCTGCGCCTCTGCCGCCTCGGGCGACGATGAGAGCATACAGGAGTATTATTATTCTCAGCTGGAAAAAAGCGGGGCGGACGACCTTTATTACAGCCTGCCCGACAGCGCACGGGACGAGTTGAACAGCCTGGGGATAAATTCGGCTGACTGGAAACAGCTAAACGGGCTGAGTATAGGCGCGTTTTTTTCGGCTGTTTTTAATATGCTCGGCGGCGCGGCGGTACAGCCGCTCGCGTGCCTTGCGACGGTTGCCGGAATAATAATTTTCTGCGCAATGGCGGACTGCCTGAAGGATTCCTCCGGCATATCTCCGCTTGACGGCACAGTGTCAGTTATAACGGCGCTTTGTTTAAGCTCCGTCATAGTCTTTCCCCTTGCCGACACGCTGTCCGAGGGGATAAACGTCATACAGTGCGGCGCGGGGTTTATGCTTTTGTACGCACCCATAATGGCGGGAATACTTATAGCCGCAGGCAATTCCGTCACGGGGGCGTCTTATTACACTACCGTAATGGCCGCCGGCGAATTTATCTCTCAAATAGGCGCGCGCATACTCTCTCCCGCGCTCAATATGCTTTTGGGCATAACCGTCATATCCTCGCTCTGTTCTCATATCAAGCTCGGCGGGATAATCAATTTCGTTCATTCTTCCTTTAAGTGGATAGTCACGTTTATGATGTCGGTTTTCGTGTCCGTGCTGTCGTTTCAGACCTTCATCGGCACTGCGGCGGATAACGCCGGAATCAAGGCGGCAAAGTTTGCCATAAGCTCGTTTGTGCCCGTCGTCGGCGGGGCGTTGAGCGACGCGTTTTTAACGGTGCAAAGCAGTCTCAGGCTTTTAAAATCGGGGATAGGGGTCTTTGCCATGCTCGGCATAGCCGCGCTGTATTTGCCAGTGATTTTAAAATGTATAATCTGGCTGTTTACGATAAGCGCGGGAGCCGCCGTCGCCGAGGTGTTTTCACTCGGCGTGCCGCTGTCGCTTCTAAACGGCGTGAAAAAGGTTGCCGCCTTGCTTTTGGCGCTTCTTTTGTGCTGTATGACGGTTCTTATAATATCGACCGCAATTTTGCTTATAGTGGGAGGCTCGTAAATGACAGACGTAATAGCATGGGCTTGCACGATTTGCGCGGGAGCGGCTGTTTGCCTGCTGTGCGAAATGCTTTTGCCCAAGGATAAAATATCAAAGGCGGTCCGCTTTGCCGTCGGTGTGTTTATGGTCGGGATAATAATAGTGCCGCTCGGCAGTATAGGCAGGACGATAAGCGACGAGCTGTCGTCCGTCGGGATAGAGGAGCGCGGGAACGCCTCGGAGCTTGAGGACAGGGCCGAGCTTGACGGAGCGGAGCTTGCAAAGGAGAACGTGGCTCGGCTTGTGAGAAATCAGCTTGAGGATATGGGCGTGAATGCGGAAAGAATAGAGATAAAAACAGATAGCGACAAATTAAGTGACATAACGGGTATAGAATCGGTAATATACATTAATGAAAAGGACAGGGGGCAGTCGCTGAAGATAAAAAACAGGATAGACGGCAGGCTTGGACTCAGCTGTAAAATCGTAGTGATTGGAGAAGGTGAAAATGGAGGAGGATAAAAGTGGGATATTAAAGGAAAGGCTTTTCGGATTTTTCAGAGAAGACAAAGTTAAAAAAATCGTAATAGCTCTCGGAATAGCGGGGATAGCGCTGATATTCATATCCAATTTTTTCGCCGGAAAATCAGGCGGGGACAGCGCGCAGGGCTCAACCTCCTCGGCGGTAAGCGGCGATTTGTCCGAGTACAAGCGATCAATCGAGAGCAGTCTGCGTGATATAATATCAAAAATCGACGGCGCTGGCAGGACGGAGATATTTTTAACGCTCGACAACGGCAGCGAAAATGTTTACGCTCTCAACCGTTCCGAGGATAAAAACGGCGGAGAAGACCGGAGCGAGGAAAGCGCGAGGTCGGAATATTTTTCGCTTAGAAGCTCGGACGGCGGCGAGGCGGGAATGCTGCTCAAGGTGGTTGAGCCGGAGGTTCGGGGCGTTGTTGTAGTCTGCGAGGGAGGCGGCGACGCTGTGACGAAGGAGAGGGTGCTTGAGGCTGTAACAAAATCGCTTAACATATCGTCTGCAAGGGTTTGCATAACAAAATTATCACAACAAACGGAGGAATGAAAATTGAAAATCGGAAAGAGACAAATTGTGTTGGCGTCGCTCGTGCTCGCGCTCGGGGCGGCGGTGTACTTAAACTGGCAGTTCTCGGACAACGACGTGCTTAAAACGAATACTCAGAACACCATCGGTCAGGCTCGGTTCGTGAGCAATCAGAGCGACGAGAGCGTGAGCGGAGGAAAGTCCGAGGGTGAAAAGGCTCAGTCCGGCTCGGAGGGCGATAAATCGGCTGAGGAATATTTTTCGCAGGTGAGGACCGAGCGGCAAAAGGCTCAGGACGAGGCTGTGGATATGGCGAAGGAGCTTATAGAGAAGACGGCGGACGACGACAGCTTAAAGAGCGAGGCGATAGCCTCCGCGACGAAGATAGCGGACGTATATCAGCAGCAGACTAACATAGAGGGGCTTATAAAGGCGAAGGGGTATTCGGAGTGCGTGGCTTTTATCCAGAACGGGGAATGCAGCATAGTGCTGAAAAAGTCCGAGATGAAGGACGATACGAATTTGGTGATAAAGGACATAGTCAGCGGGCAATCCGGCATAGAAGCGGGCAGAATAAAGATAACCGGGGTGTAGGCTGTGTTCTTTGGCGCGGGGTTTGTGCGGCACCGCCGCGATGATGCGTTTTTGCTTTGAGCTTGTATCAAAGCAGGCTCGGGCGGCGACCGCCCCCTGCCCGCCGCCGGCGGGCAGGTGGCGAAAAACGCGGCGGCGCGCAGGTGCGTTCCCCTGTTCGGGCGAGCCTTCCCGCCGCGTTTTTCCGCGCGGCTGCGCCGCGCCGGTCGCCGCCCGAGCCGATATACCCGCATAAACCCATCGAAGCATATAAAAAAGCGGCGGCGCATTATCGCGCCGCCAAGCTTATGCCTGCTGCTGAAATGTAAAAGTAAATTCCGTGCCGCCTATATCAGCGCTGCTCACGGCGCTCAAAGAGCCGCCGTGATTCAAAGCTATCCTCTGAGCTATCGAAAGACCGAGTCCAAAGCTCGAGCTGTCGCTGCGAGCCTTGTCCGAGCGGTAAAACCTCTCGAAAATATGCGGAAGGCTCTCCGAAGGTATCGGCTCTCCGGAGTTGTAGACCGAAAGCCTGCCGCCCTTGAGCGCAACGGAAATCACGCCGCCGGAGTCGGCGTACTTGTTGGCGTTGTCAAGGAGTATAAGGACAAGCCGCTTCAGCTGAGCGGAATCCCCGTCTATCATCACGTTTTCGTCGATGTCCGACCTAAGCTCAACGTCCTTTTCATACGATACCGGCTCAAACTGCAAAACTGAGGTTTCAACAAGCTCGCTTAGGTTTACCCTCTCCGACATAACCTTTTCCTCAACCGATTCGGCGTCAGAGCGGGCGAGGAATAAAAGGCTCTCTACGAGCTGCTTCATATTCTCACTTTCCTCCTCGGTGCTCTCTATCCACTGAATCTGCTCCGATATCTTGTCATTTTTCTTTGAAAGCAATATTTTCGTGTTCGCAAGGATTACGGTGAGCGGCGTTTTAAGCTCGTGCGAAGCGTCGGCTATAAACTGCTTCTGCTGAGTCCAAGCCCTTTCGACCGGCTTTAAGGCCCATTTCGAGAGGAAAAGACTTATAAAGAAAAACGCAATAAGGCTTATAGCTCCAATCGCGAGCGAGAAAATAAGAGTGGATATGATGGATTCATAGTAGTACCTCGCGTCGGCAAGAGCCACAATGCTGTATCCGTTTGAAAGGGAGCGCTTGTAATAATATAGATCATAGCCGTCTATAACGCCCATTTTGTCGTTTTCCAAATCGAGCGACAGCTTCGCTATTTTGTCAATATTGTCATCGTCTATCAGGTTGCCCGGTCTTAAAACGGCAACCTGATTTCCGTCTTTGTCTATCGCGAATGAATAGACGGCGATAAACTTCGGGTCCTTGTCCTGAATATCATTAACAGGAGAGTTGCCGCCCATCATGTTGTCAAGCCTCGGCATATCACGTTTATCGTTCACAGCCTGAGTCAGGGCGCGGTGTATGTCGTTTGTAAGAGCTTGAGAGGAGGAAAATATCAGAGCTATAAATACGGCGAGGAGAACGACAACAACAAAAAGCATATTGATAATGATAAACTTGCGCCTGAGCTTTTTAATCATCACGACTCACCTCGAGCCGATACCCGACCTTTCTTATAGCTGTAACGGCGACAGCCGATTTGAGAAAAAATAGCTTTTTCCTCAAAAACGATATGTAAGCCTCAACGTTGTTGTCCTCCGCGTTTGAGTCATAGCCCCAAACCTTGTTTATAATAGTTTCCTTTGTCACGGCGGCTCCGTCGCTGAGAATGAGCAGCTTTAATATCTCAAGCTCCTTGAAATTCAAATGAACGGACTTTGCGCCGCGCTTTAGATCCGCGTTGGTCAAATCGAGAATGAGATCCCCGTATGTAAGCTCGTCAAGGATAACCTCGCCGCGCCGCCGCGTAAGAGCGCGCAGACGCGCCAAAAGCTCCTCAGGCGAAAACGGCTTGGTCATATAGTCGTCCGCGCCCGAGTCAAGGCCCGTCACCTTGTCGCGTATCTCGTCCTTGGCGGTGAGCATAAGTATCGGGGTTTCTATCCTGCCCCGCCTAAGCTCGGAGGCAACCTCAAAGCCGGTTTTTCCCGGAAGCATAACGTCGAGAATAATCGCGTCGTATATGCCGCTCATAGCGTAGTCGAGGCCGTCCGCTCCGTTGTAGGTAACGTCGGTCATATACTTGTCCTCAATAAGAATCTGAGAGAGCGCGTCGGCGAGCCTTTTTTCGTCCTCTACAATAAGAATCCTCATAATATCAATCCCTTGAGCCTGTTTATTTTACCAATGATATTTACATTTAACAATATATACATTATAATTTTTTTGTTGAATCCCTGCAATGATTATATCCTCGTTTTCTGAAATAAAGCTGAAAAAGGTTTTTCAGACAAATTTAAGCATTATGGCATAAAATGAAGCCATAGAACGAGAGGTGAGAGATGTGAATAAACACGGGGACGTGTTTGAAAGGGTAGAGAAAAAATACGTTATAAACAAAGCGCAGTTTGATTTCATAATGGATAAGCTCGCGAAAAGGACGATACCCGACGCGCACGGCGAAAGTCTGATAAGCAACATATATTTTGATACGCCGGACTACCGTCTGATACGCCGCTCGCTGTTAAAGCCCGTATATAAAGAAAAGCTGAGGCTAAGGGGCTACGGGGCGATAGACGAGGGCTCGGAGCTGTTTCTTGAAATAAAAAAGAAATATGACGGGGTCGTTTATAAGAGAAGAATAGAGCTTATGTGCGCGGAGGCGGCGGACTATTTAAAGCTCGGCGGCAAGCTGCCGGAGCGGTCGCAAATCGCGCGGGAGATAGAGTGGTTTATGGGGTATTACCCTATGCTTGCGCCGCGTATGTATATCTCATATGACAGGATAGCCCTTTACGATAAAGAGGACCACGATTTGAGAATAACCTTTGACACGGATATAACGTGGAGAAGCTGCGACTTGGATTTGACTCTCGGCAGCTACGGCGACTGCCTTACGGCGGACGGAGAGTATGTCATGGAGATCAAGCTGAGTCATTCGATGCCGCTGTGGCTGTCGGAGATAATGACAAAGGCGCGCGCCTACAACGCGTCTTACTCAAAATACGGCTGCGCGTTCATTGAAATGCAGCGGCGCGCCAAAAGCGAAGATGAAACGATTAAAATTTCGGACGGAGGAATATATTGTGCTTGATACGGTTTTCGGCAGCGTTATGAGCAACGGAGTAACGCTCGTCAGCTTTTTAATTTGTATGGCTGCCTCGCTGCTGCTGGGGCTTATGATAGCCGCGGGATATATGTATAAAAATAAATATTCAAAGAGCTTTGTAATAACGCTCGCGCTGCTGCCCGCGGTGGTGCAGGTCGTAATAATGCTCGTCAACGGGAACATAGGCACAGGCGTGGCGGTTATGGGAGCCTTCAGCCTTGTCAGATTCAGAAGCATTCCCGGAAGCGCAAGGGAGATAGGAATAATTTTCCTCGCGATGGCAGTAGGACTTGCGACGGGAATGGGATATATAGCGATAGCGGCGGTTTTCAGCGTTATAATAACGGCGGCGCTCATACTCTATACCGCGACAAGGTTTGGTGAGAGCAAAAAGGCTGAAAAGGAGCTTAAGATAACAATTCCGGAGGATTTGAGCTACAACGGACTGTTCAGCGACATATTTGAAAAATATACAAGCTCCAGCAAGCTCATGAAGGTGAGAACTACCAATATGGGAAGTCTTTATCAGCTTACATATAATATAGTCATAAACAACGAGGACGAGGAAAAGGACATGATAGACGAGATAAGGTGCCGCAACGGCAACCTTGAAATAGTGTGCGGATATGTTTCGAGCGACAGGGAGGTTTTGTAAAAATGCTGAAATTCAGGGCGGTGCTGACGGCGCTTGCCGTTTTGGCAATGACAATTTTTTGCTCCTGCTCTATAAATCTGAATGGAGCGCAATCAGATGATAAGAACGGCGCTTCGAGCAATAATTCTTCGAGCGATAACTCATCAAGCGCACCCTCGGCGGCGGACTCGAACAGCTCTTCCGCTTCGGAAAGCGCTGGCGGCGACGATATGTTCACCTCGCGCGACCTCGAAAACACTGCGGACGAAAGCGCGGCGACAAATATAACCCTCGGCGACAGCGTGAAAATCGAAGGCTCCGGCGCGAGCGCCGACGGGACGGATATTACTATCTCAAAGGAGGGCGTGTACTGCCTTTCGGGCAGGCTCGCCGACGGAAGAATAATTGTAGACTGCGCCGACGAAAACGCCAAGGTTCAGCTTGTCCTTAAGGGAGCCGAGATAAAATGCTCGGATTACGCCCCCATATATGTAAAATCAGCCGATAAGCTGTTTTTAACGACGGCGGAGGGCAGTGATAATACGATAGAGGACGGCGGGACTTATTCCCTCGGCGCGGACGACGGCAATGTAGACGGAGCCGTGTTCTCAAAGGCGACGCTTACCCTTAACGGCCTTGGTACGCTGAACGTAAAGGGAACGCAGAAGCACGCCGTTGTTTCAAAGGACGATATCAAGGTCACGGGCGGAACGGTGAATATAGAAGCAATCGAGGACGCGCTCCAGGGCAAGGACAGCGTAAGAATTTGCGGCGGAACGATAAATATAAAGTCCGGCGAGGACGGAATAAAGACGAGCAACGACGAGGACGACGACAAGGGCTTTGTATATATCTCCGGCGGTCAGATAAGCATAAACGCGGGCGACGACGGCATACACGCCGACAGAGGGCTTGAGATAACGGGCGGCACGATAGACGTTTCCGAGAGCTATGAGGGCATAGAGGGAGCGTCGATAGATATAAGCGGAGGAGATATATCGGTGGTATCCTCCGACGACGGAATCAACGTATCCGGCGGCAGTGACGAGCAGGTGGCGGGGGACAGACCTCCGGAGTTTGCAAATATAGGAAACGCAAGCAATAAGCTCACAATTTCGGGAGGATACGTCTTAGTCAACTCCGGCGGCGACGGACTCGATTCAAACGGCACTATGCTGATAGAGGGAGGAGTTGTGCTTGTGAGCGGGCCTGAAATCGACGGCAACGGCGCGATAGACTATGAGATGTCCGCCGAAATAACCGGAGGTACGCTTATCGCAGTCGGCTGTGCGGGAATGTCTGCGGGATTTTCAGAAAACTCAACTCAAAATTCCTTTATGACAAATTTAAGCTCCGCAGGCAGTGCGGGCAGCTCGGTCGCGGTGGTCGATGAGGACGGAAATATAATAGTGTCGTTCACGTCTCCGAAGCAGTTCCAAAATGTCGTCGCAAGCTCCCCGAGGCTTGAATTGAACAAGGAGTATAAAATAATTCTCGGCGCGGATATATCCGGCGCGGATAAAAACGGCTATACCGACAGCGGCTCATACAGCGGAGGAAACGAGGACACCTCGATAACGCTGAGCTCCGTCGCCACAAATAACGGCGGCGGTATGGGAGGTCCCGGAGGCTTTGGCGGTATGGGCGGTATGGGCGGTATGGGCGGCTTTGACGGACGCGGCGGAATGGGCCGTATGTAAAACGGCGGCTCTGCCGGAATGTGATTTAATTTTAGTCATCCCTTCATTTACCTTTTTATATGGGCGGCGCGGATATGATACCTGCGCCGCCCGCATAAAGCATAGCGAACAGGCGATTGCCGGGGCGAAAGCCTCACAAATATACCTTGCTCGCTATGCTTTTTCTATGCTTAAATTTATTTCGCCGTTACCAAATAAATTAAATTTCTTGGTAAGTTGTAAAATAAAATGGCCAAAAAAGATGACTCATAAAGCAGTCTCTGGTATCATGTTAAGTGACCAAACC
>CANPZK010000042.1 GCA_947588875.1 uncultured Clostridia bacterium | reverse complement strand
GGCGGCTTGACCGTGTGCGCCAAGACCGGAACCGCCGAGGTTCAGGACGGCGAGAGCAACGACGCATGGATGGTCGGCTTTGTCCGCGACGAGGATACTCCGCTCGCGTTTGCGGTTGCGATTGAGGACGGAACCTTCGGAATATCCACCGCAGGACCTGTCGCCGTCGCGGCGGTACAGGCGTGCGCCGAGGATATGCTGGCGAATGGGTAAGTCTTGGTAATAATGTAATTGGAGGTTATAGTATGAGTGAGGATAATGAGCTCGATTTTAAAACGCGGCGCTATTGAGCTAAAGAAAGACTGCCTTGCTTTAGGGGCGGCGACCGCTTAGCCGCATTTTCGTTTTCGAAAAGCGGCTAAGCAAAAAACGCGGCGCGGATACATTTTGTTGCCGCGTATGAATCCCGAGCGCCGCGTTTTTTCGGGCTGCTCGGGCAGCCCGGGTCGCCGCCCCGCCGCGCACATACAATATACCCCGCAAAAATTAACGCCCGCCGGTTTCCGGCGGGCGTTTGAGCGCTCTGCGCTTATTTTTTGCTGTTAATGTTTTTTCTTCGCTGGAAAATGTAAAGAGCGATGGCGATAACCGCGACAGCTCCGGTAACGCAGCGGAAGGCTATTCCGTATGCTCCGTCGAACAGTCCAAGCTCCGGCATCAACGTGTTTATAAGCCAGTATATTCCCACAAGGAGAAAATAAACTCCGACAATGCAGAACAGCTTGTTTTCCTTGAGAGAGAAGTAAATTATAAAAATGCCTGCCAGAAACATGGCGGCGGCGTAAACGTAACCCAAATCACATCACCTGTTTTTCGCGCGCTTTTTTCTCTTATCGGGCTTTTCGGGCTTAGCCTTCTTCGGGCGGCTGTAAAAAAGGCATAAGAGCAGATAGCCGCCGAAAATGATTATGCCAATATAGTGGAACCACTGCATCATGCTTGTGCCGGGCCAAATTTGAATAACAAGATAATTTGCAAGCACCCAAAGACCCTCAAAAATAAAGAAAAGGGCGACGGGTCTGAAAAGCGCGACCGTCCTGAACAACGGCGTAAATAAAACGACCGCCACGGCAAAACAAACGAGAGCCGAAATAATCGCAATCCACATAATAAAACCTCCGTCCTTGTATAAATAAGTATAATAGAATAGCTCGCCTTAGTCAAGCGGTTTTAGACGGCGCGGGGGTAGGGGAGCGTCTTAATAATTAGTTTACAAAAAATACACTTGACATTTTATAGAGCAGGTGGTAAATTATAACTACGGTTAGCACTCTAAGAGCAAGAGTGCTAATTTGAAAAAGCGAGGTGAACCGGCTTGGATACCGCGTCGAGAAAAAGTAAAATACTTTGCTATGTTGTCGAGCAGTATATCCGCTCTGCGGAGCCGGTCGGCTCAAAACAGCTTTTGGAGCGCACGGGACTGAACGTGTCCTCCGCAACCGTGCGCAACGAAATGGCTTCCCTCTCTCAGGCGGGCTTTCTCGCGCAGCCTTATACCTCGGCGGGCAGAGTGCCGACTCAGGACGGCTACCGCCATTATCTTGACGCGGCGTTCTCGCCGGAGGAACCGGAGCAGGCGGAGAAAGCCGAAATTTTCAGGAGCATCTCGATGTCCGCTGACGACCCCGAGCATATACTCGACTGCGCGTCCAGAGTGCTGTCGGAAATGTCGGGAGCCGCGTGCATAGCGACGACCCCGCCGCCGGAGGACGTGACGATAGCAAAGCTGAGGATAGTCCAAACCGGCAGGCAGACCGCCATGACCGTGCTTGTGACCTCGGGGGGAATGATAAAATACAGGCTGTTTCGGTGCGATTATATGCTGACGGCGGAGCTTGTAAAGGTCTTTGAAAGGCTTTTGAATCAGGCGCTCGTCGGAGTTGCGCCCGAGGAGGTCACTCCGGCGTTCATACAGAGCATGGCGGCGGGCTTCGGCGAGCTTGTAATGCTGATGCCGAACGTGCTTTCCGCAATAATGGAGCAATGCTCGGAGATAAACAATATGGACTTGCGGCAGCACGGCGAGTCGAACCTCCTGTTCTGCAACGATTTTCAGCTTGACGATCTGCGCGGGATAATAAAATTTTTAAGCAAACGCGAGCAGCTCGCGTATCTGCTGCTCAGAGCCGACCTGAATCGGGGCGTGCTGCTGGGAACCGAAACGGGGATCCCCGCGCTTTACAAATGCGCGGTGCTGTCGAGGCGATATTCCGTCGCCGGTCAGCCTGCGGGAGCGATAGGGATAATCGCCCCGATGAGGAATGATTACAGAAAAAATATGGGTATGCTGGAATATGCTTCAAGCATCGTGGGAAAGCTGATAAATGAACTGCTTGAACCGTGATTTGCGGCATATGACGCGTACTAAGCCGCCGCGCTCGACGGCGGGCGGCGAATTGAAACGATATAGCGAGGTGTGAATAAAATGAGTAAAAACGAAAAGAAAAAGCAGGAGCACAAGGAAGACGAGGAGGTAAAGGAGGAAAAGTCGGAGGGCGAAAAGGAAGAAAAGGAAGAAGAAAAAGCCTGCGACGAGCCCGACGTGAAAGAAGAAAGCGCGTCCGACAAAAAATCCCATGATAGCGCGGAGGAAAAGCTGAAAAAGGAGCTTGACGCACAGAAGAACAATTATCTCAGGCTCGCGGCGGAGTATGACAATTACCGCAAGAGAACGACAAACGAAAAGGCTTCCATATACGCCGACGCGACCGCCAAGGCTGTGTCGGAGATACTTACGGTGGCTGACAGCCTTGAAATGGCTGTAAAGACGTCCGAAAACGCGCCGGACGAATTTAAAAAGGGGATAGAGCTTGTGGCGGCTCAGATGGACAGCGCGCTCACAAAGCTGAATGTAGAGAGCTTCGGCGAGGTGGGCCAGCCGTTTGACCCCGCGCTGCACAACGCGGTGTCAAAGGTGGAGAGCGAGGAGCTTGGCGAAAACGTGCTTGCGCAGGTTTTCCAAAAGGGCTACAAAACGGGCGATAAGATAATTCGCCACGCGATGGTACAGGTAGCTAATTGTGACTGACGAGGTCATTTAACATATATATTATAAGAATAAACACATAAAACAAATTCGGGAGGAATCAATTATGGCAAAGACAATAGGTATAGACTTAGGTACAACAAATTCATGCGTAGCGGTTATCGAGGGCGGCGAGCCGGTGGTTATCGCTAACGCGGAGGGCGCAAGAACAACTCCGTCTGTCGTGGCGTTTTCAAAGACCGGCGAAAGACTCGTGGGTCAGGTGGCGAAAAGACAGGCGATAACAAATCCGGACAGAACCGTATCCTCGATAAAGAGGGAAATGGGCTCGGCTTATAAGGTAAATATCGACGGCAAGAGCTATACTCCGCAGGAGATCTCCGCTATGATACTTCAAAAGCTCAAGGCGGATGCGGAGGCTTATCTCGGCGAAACGGTTTCTCAGGCCGTCATCACCGTTCCGGCTTACTTTACCGACGCTCAGCGCCAGGCGACAAAGGACGCGGGTAAAATCGCGGGTCTTGACGTTAAGAGAATAATAAACGAGCCGACCGCGGCGGCTCTTTCATACGGCGTTGACAAGGAGAGCGACCAGAAGGTTATGGTATATGACCTCGGCGGCGGCACCTTCGACGTATCAATAATCGAGATGGGCGACGGCGTTCAGGAGGTTCTCGCGACGGCGGGCAACAACCGTCTTGGCGGCGACGACTTCGACCAGAGAATAATCGACTGGATGGTTCAGAGCTTCAAGGCGGAAACGGGCGTAGACCTCACGAACGATAAAATGGCTATGCAGAGGCTCAAGGAGTCTGCGGAAAAGGCGAAGATAGAGCTTTCCGGCGTTACTCAGGCGGCTATAAATCTTCCGTTCATAACTGCCGACGCGTCCGGCCCGAAGCACCTTGATCTCACACTCACAAGGGCGAAGTTCAACGAGCTTACCGCAGACCTTGTTGAAAAGACAATGGGACCCGTAAAGAACGCGCTCCAGGACAGCGGACTTTCTATCGGTCAGATCGACAAGGTGCTGATGGTCGGCGGTTCATCGAGAATACCGGCGGTTCAGGAGGCTGTAAAGAGCTTTATCGGCAAGGAGCCGTTTAAGGGCATTAATCCGGACGAGTGCGTTGCAATCGGCGCGGCTATCCAAGCCGGCGTTCTCGGCGGCGAGGTGGACGGACTTCTCCTGCTCGACGTTACTCCGCTTTCGCTCGGCGTTGAAACCATGGGCGGCGTTATGACAAAGATCATAGACAGAAACACGACCATACCGACAAAGAAGAGCCAGATATTCTCAACTGCCGCCGATAACCAGACTCAGGTTGAGATAAACGTTCTCCAGGGCGAGAGAGAGTTCGCCAGGGACAACAAGCAGCTCGGTTTGTTCGCTCTTACGGGAATCGCTCCGGCGAGAAGAGGCGTGCCGCAGATAGAGGTAACCTTCGACATAGACGCAAACGGCATAGTAAACGTATCGGCAAAGGATCTCGGCACCGGCGCGGAGCAGAAGATAACGATCTCGTCCAGCACGAATATGTCCAAGGACGATATAGACAAGGCCGTTAAGGAGGCGGAGCAGTATGCCGCCGAGGATAAGAAGCGCCGCGAGGAGGTTGACGCGAAGAACGAGGCTGAAAATCTCTGCTATCAGGTAGATAAGCTCATAAGCGAGAACGGCGACAAGATAAGCGAGGAGGACAAAACGAGCCTCAACACGAAGTCTGCGGCTGTCAAGGAGGCAATATCGAAGAACGATATGGAGCTTGTAAAGACCGCCAAGGAGGCGCTCGAGCAGGAGCTTCAGAACGTAGGCTCAAAGCTCTACCAGCAGGCTGCGGCTCAGCAGCAGGCGGCTCAGGGCGCGGGCACTCAGCAGGACGTTCCTCCGACCGGCGGAAACGACGGCAACGTATATGACGCGGATTTCAAGGACGTAGATTGATAATTGTTGACTTGACGCGAGTCATTGAATATAATAGTATTAAAAATTTAACGGCGCGCACCGCGCCTGACGGATTATAATACTTGTCCATGGGGGAGCGAGGCTCCCCTATGGCTGTTTGTCGGTAAACATATTTTTGCAGAATAAGGCTGCGGCTTTTGCGCCCGCCCGGGGAGTATTTCGCGAAGCGGGGCTTGAGCGGGTATTCCTTGGGGCGGGAATCGGGCTGTCGCGGCGGCGCGTTTATGCTTTGCCGCGAAGTCGCACTTTTCGGGCGGCGACCCGCGCGGCGGGGGCAAGGATATTTTGCAATCGGGCAGGGCTCCTGCCCCGCCCGCCGCGTTTTTCGGTTCCGCGCCGGAGGCGCGGAACGGTCGCCGCCCGAAACCGCCCGTATCACCGAAACCGCAAACGGGCAAAGCGACAGCCCCCCCAAACCGCGCCTCCGGCGCGGCAAAGATACTGCAAAGAAAAGAAAAAACAACCCTTCGACAGCCTGCGCTCCCGCTTCGGGAGCTTTTGTGCGGTTAGGAGAATAAAAGCTACATACATTTGGAGGCGAGATTTTGGCTGAAAAAAGAGATTATTATGAGGTGATGGGAGTACCAAAGAGCGCCTCTGACGATGAAATAAAAAAGGCATTCAGAAAACTTGCAAAGCAGTACCACCCCGATTTGAACCCCGGCGATAAGGAGGCGGAGGCGAAGTTCAAGGAGGTAAACGAGGCGTACGAGGTTCTCTCCGATAAGGAGAAAAGAGCGCGCTACGACCAGTTCGGGCACGCGGGAGTAGACCCGAGCTACGGCGCGGGAGCCGCAGGCGGGAGCCCGTTCGGACAGGATATGGACTTTGGGGATATATTCAGCAGCTTTTTCGGCGGCTTCGGCGGCAGACGGCAGGCGAACCCGAACGCCCCGCAGCGCGGCTCGGACGTTGAGGCGACGGTAGCCGTCAGCTTTGAGGAGGCGGCAAAGGGCTGCCGCAAGACGGTGAACTATTACAACGTAAGCACCTGCAACGAGTGTAACGGCTCCGGCGCGGCAAAGGGAACAAGCCCCAAAACCTGCCCGACCTGCCACGGAACGGGACAGGTGACGATAAACCAGAGAACGCCGTTCGGCGTTATACAGACCTCAAGAGCCTGCGACGCCTGCCGAGGCAAGGGAAAGGTCATAGACAAAAAGTGTCCCAACTGCAACGGCTCCGGCAGAGTGAGAACAAAGAGAAGCGTTGAGATAGACGTTCCGGCGGGCATAGCTGACGGTCAGGTGCTGAAGGTCGGCGGGCATGGAAACGCCGGAGCTAACAACGGCCCCTACGGCGATTTGCACGTTTATATGAACGTCAGACCCCACCCGATATTCGAGCGCAAGGGCAACGACGTGTGGTGCGAAATACCGATAACCTTCTCTCAGGCGGCGCTCGGAGGAGAGGTCACGGTTCCCACGCTCGACGGAAAGGTCAGCTACAGCATACACGAGGGCACACAGCCGAACGACGTGTTCAAGCTCAAGGGCAAGGGCATTCAGCGGCTCGGCGGAAAAACGCGCGGCGACCAGTATGTAAGGGTCGTTATCGAGGTGCCGAAGAATTTGAGCGCAAAGCAAAAAGAGCTGTTAAAGCAGTTTGAAGGCTCAATGGGAGAGCGCAACTATCAAAAGCGCAAGGGCTTCTTTGATAAGCTCAAGGGAATGTTTGAGTAAGGACGAACCGACTCCGCGCCGCTCCGGTTAAAAAATTGAGCAGCGCTTTGAATACCGAAAGGATTTGCTTATGGCTGAATGGACGGAAATAAAAATTAAAATAGACGGCGAAAGCGCCGAGCGCGCCGAGGCTATCGCGCATATGGCAGTCCCGTACGGGATATATATAGAGGATTACTCTAACCTCGAGGCGGAGGTGCGCGAGATAGCAAACATCGACCTCATCGACGACGAGCTGCTGCAAAAGGACAGGTCGAAGGTGATAGTCCACATCTATATTTCCCCCGAGGACAATTCCGCCGAGGCGACGGCGTTCCTTAAGGAAAGACTGACCGCCGAGGGAATAGACTTCGAGATAGACAGCGATTCGTGCGAGGAGGAGGACTGGCTCAATAACTGGAAAAAATATTTTCACCCGATAAAGGTCGGCGAAAAAATACTCATAAGACCGACGTGGCGCGACGATTACAGCGCGGACGGCAGAGCGGTGCTAAATCTTGACCCGGGCATAGCGTTCGGAACGGGAACGCACGAAACGACAAGACTGTGCCTCGAAGCGCTTGAAAAGTACATAACGCCCGACAGCTATATGCTCGACGTAGGCTGCGGCAGCGGAATACTTGCGGTCGCGGGGCTGCTGCTCGGCGCAAAAAGCGCAGTCGGAGTCGATATAGACGAAATGGCGGTGAAAACCGCAGGAGAGAACGCCCGTCTTAACGGCGTTGAAGAAAAACTAAAAGTCATACACGGCAATCTGACCGACAAGGTCAGCGGAAAATTTGACGTTATAGCGGCGAATATAGTCGCAGACGCAATAATCCTGCTCTCCGAGGATATAAGGAGCTTTATGAAGGACGGCGCCGTATATATAATGAGCGGCATAATCGACAGCCGAGCCGACGAGGTAAAAAGAGCGGTGTCGCGCTCGTTCGATATGATAGAGGAATACTCAGACAACGGCTGGCGCTGCTTTGTCGCAAGGGCAAAATAATAAACGGAAATAAACGGAAATTTTTGAAATCGTAATAGTTTTGACACATTTCTCTGATAGTATATGGTGGTACAATCGACAGGAGGAAAATATATTATGAAAAAACCAAGCATGAGAGAGCATATAAATCTCTTTATTTCGGCGTTCCTTGTTTTGGGTTTCGGCGTATGCGCCTACTTTTTCTCGACAATTTCCGGCAACTCGCTTTCAAACAGTATGCTCGGAAATCTTGTCTATATGCTTATTTTTGTCCTCTTTGGACTTATCCTCTTTTACGCGACGAGGGTCGGGGACGGAAAACAAATCAAAAGGTTCAATCCCGCGGGGCTTATACTTATAGTTCTGCCCGCCATATATGTGATAACGGCATATATCCTTGATTTTATGCCGCTTCACGAGCAGCTTGCACAGAACGGCGGAATGACGGCGGCGATAATCGCGGCTATGGCGCTCGGCTACGGCGTGCCTTACACCTTCCTCAGCGGCTATGAGATAAACGACGCGCCCGAGGAGGAGAGCGGCAACGAGGAAAGCACCGAGAATATCGACGAGAAAACCGACGAGGACGAGGTTGACTATTCCGAGATAAAGACGCTCGATATAGCACTCGACGAGGACGGCGAGGACGGCGAGGCAGAGAACGTCGAGAACGCGGAGAATGAAGACGCGACCGAAGACTCAGATCCGGATAACGGAGAGGCGGCAGCCGAGGAGCCGGCAGCGGAGGAATCCACAGAGGACGGCGAGGAAGCAAAGGACGAAATTTCAGCCGATACCGAGAAAACAATACGAAGCGTTATCGACGAGAACGCGGAGCTTTAAAAGCTCGGCGAATTTCCGCGTCGGATTTGCGCAATAATATTTTTGAATTGGATTTGACCGCTTCCCGGGATACGAAAGTATTTCGGGAAGTTTGGCGTAATATAAAAGGCAGAGGAGTTTTAATATGGCAGAATGTTCACATGATTGCGGCAGCTGCGGCGAGAATTGCCCGTCGCGGCAGAACCCGAATGATTTCCTTGAAAAGCTCAACGACGCGTCGAGCGTAAAAAGGGTAATAGGCGTTGTCAGCGGCAAGGGCGGCGTCGGAAAGTCGATGATAACCTCGCTGCTCGCGGTGCTGTTTAACCGCCGGGATTACAAGACGGCTATACTCGACGCGGACATCACCGGCCCGTCGATACCAAAGGCGTTTGGCATAAGGGAAAAGGCTAAGGGCAGTGATTTCGGTCTTTTGCCCGTGCGGAGCAAAACGGGGATAGATATAATGTCCGTCAACCTGCTTTTGCCGAACGATACCGACCCGGTCGTATGGAGAGGACCGGTCATAGGCGGCACGGTAAAGCAGTTTTGGGGTGAAACGATATGGAAGGACATTGACTATATGTTTATTGATATGCCGCCGGGAACGGGCGACGTTCCGCTTACGGTGTTCCAGTCGATTCCCGTCGACGGCATAGTTATAGTGACCTCCCCGCAGGAGCTTGTTTCCATGATAGTCGGCAAGGCGGTCAAGATGGCTCAGCTTATGAATATTCCCATACTCGGCGTTGTTGAGAATATGAGCTATTACGTTTGCCCCGACTGCGGCGCAAGGCACAGCATTTACGGTGAGAGCCGCATAGACGGCGTGGCGAAGGAGTTCGGCGTTGACGTAATCGGCAAAATGCCGATAGACGCGGAGGTTTCGAAATGCGCCGACACAGGCACTATTGAGCTTTTCAGCGCGGCTTATCTCGACGAAACAGCCGATATAATAGAGGAAAAGACGAAGATATAATTAATAATCCATCGCGGCGCTCGGCTTTGTGCTGAGCGCCGCGATGCTTTTGGCTCGCCGCGCTCAAAAATTACACAGAAAAAATTTTTAAAAAATAAAAGGATATTTTTAAATAATAGGGTATATTATATTGACAGCATTTGAATCTACGCGAAAACAAGCGATTTACGGCGAAAAAGGTTATCGGCAATTTCTACCATGCCGACCGACGGCTAAAGGAAGCGGTATAATGACGATAAACGAGAAAATCTGCTATTGGGAGGAACAGCGCTTTTCAAAGCTCGCGTGCCTGTCGAAAAATTCGCGGGGCAGAGAAACGCCGGAGGAGCCGTCGCCCATGCGCACGGCGTTCCAGCGCGACCGCGACAGAATAATACACTGCAAATCGTTCCGCAGGCTGAAGCACAAGACGCAGGTCTTTCTTTCGCCGGAGGGCGACCATTACAGGACGCGGCTCACTCATACGCTCGAGGTCGCGCAGATAGCGCGCACCATTGCACGCGCGCTCGATCTCAACGAGGACCTCACAGAGGCGATAGCCCTCGGGCATGACCTCGGGCACACTCCGTTCGGCCATGCCGGAGAGCGCGCTTTAAACGATCTGCATCCGGGCGGGTTCAGACATTTCGAGCAGAGCGTAAGGGTCGTGGAGCGGCTCGAAAAAAACGGAGCCGGGCTTAATCTTACATACGAGGTCAGAAACGGAATACTCTGCCACACGAGGGGCAAGGAGGCTGACACCCTTGAGGGGCGCATAGTGAGGACGGCTGACAGGATAGCCTACATAAACCACGACATAGACGACGCTATAAGGGCCGGAGCGATAAGCGAGAGTGATCTGCCCGATGAATTTATAAAAGCGTTCGGCTCCACAACGAGCGAGAGGATAAATTCAATGGTCGTAAACGTGGTAGAGAACAGCGTCGGCGGAGAGATAAAGATGGACAAGCGCTTTTCCGAGAGCTTTAACGCCCTGCATAAATATATGTTTGACTGCGTATATAAGAGTGAATACGCGAAGTCGGAGGAAAAGAAGGTGCCTCATCTTGTGGAAAGCCTTTACAGCTATTATACGAAGCACCCGCAGCTCCTTGACGGTGAGCTTAAAGCGATAGCCGACCGCGAGGGCGTTGACCGCGCGGTATGCGATTACATCGCGGGAATGACGGACCATTTTGCGGTGCAGATATATGAAAATTTGTTTATACCGAAATTCTGGCAGAAGCTGTAATTGCGCACGCTCGGGCGGCGGGGTGCGCGGGACGCGTTTACATACGCCGCGCCCACTCGTTTCCGGTATGTGCTTTAGCCGTACCTGTGCCGGCGACCGGCCCGTTCCCGCCTCCGGCGGGAACGGGCGGAAAAACGCGGCGTCGGCTCACCCGTGACGAGGGCGCACAACCTGCCCCGCCGCGTTTTTCAGCGCGGCTGCGCCGCGCGGGGTCGCCGGCGAAACCCAAACACACGCTCAAAGCCGCCTAAGCATACGGGCGCGGCGGTCCCTCACACCGACGGGAACCACAAACGAGCGTGCCTTACGAATATTATTCAAGCGGCGAAGCGCCGCGAAACAGGAGGCGATATTTTGCCGTTACCGGACGATTTTTTATATGAGCTGAAGGTGAGGAGCGATATAACCGACATAGCCTCGTCATATGTAACGCTGAAAAGACGCGGGCGCAATCTTGTCGGATTATGCCCGTTCCACAGCGAAAAAACGCCGTCGTTCAACATATACCCCGAAAACGGCTCGTTTTACTGCTTCGGCTGCGGAGCGGGCGGCGACGTAATAACCTTCATACGGAAAATAGAAAACCTCGACTATATAGACGCGGTCAAGCTGCTGGCGCAAAGAGCCGGAATGGAAATGCCGGAAAGCTCGTACGACAACAGCCTGAGCGAGCTGCGGAGAAGGATCTTCGAGGCGAACCGCGAGGCGGGACGGTTTTACTATTCGACGCTTTACACCTCAGAGGGCAGAGAGGGACTTGAATACCTGCGCGGCAGAGGACTTTCGGAGAGAACCATAAAGCACTTTGGATTGGGCTTCAGCCCCGACAAACGCTTTGCCCTTGTCGATCACCTGAAATCAAAGGGCTTCAAACCGCAGGAGCTGGTCGCGGCGAACCTTGTATATCAAAACAAAAACGGCGGCATATCCGACAGGTTTTACAACAGGGTGATGTTCCCGATAATAGATTTAAGGGGGAACGTCATAGCGTTCGGCGGCAGGATAATGACGGACCAAAAGCCGAAATACCTCAACACATCGGATACGCCCGTTTTTAAAAAGAGCACGAACCTCTTTGCGCTGAACTTCGCAAAGGGCGGCGGCCGCAGTCTTATACTGTGCGAGGGATATATGGACGTAATAGCCCTGCACCAGGCGGGCTTCACCTCGGCAATAGCAACGCTGGGGACGGCGCTCACGCGCGAGCAGGCGATGCTTATGAAGCGCTACGCCGACACGGTATATATATGCTACGACTCCGACGAGGCGGGGCAAAAGGCGGCGCAGAGGGCGATAGAGCTTTTGAGAAACGCCGGAGTTGACATAAGGGTAATATCCGTGCCGGGGGCAAAGGACCCCGACGAATTTATAAGGGAAAACGGCGACAAGGGGCGCGAGCGTTTTGAACAGCTCCTTGAAAAGAGCGGAAACGACATAGAGTACAGGATACAGAAGATAAAGCAAAAATATATACTGACCGAGCAGAGCCAGATCGTCGCCTACCTCACCGATTGCTCTCAGCTTTTGTCGGAGCTTGAAAACCCGATAGAGGCGGAGGTCTACGCGGGAAAGCTGAGCGATGAAACGGGAGTGAGCAAAGAGGCGGTACTGCGGCAGATAAACGGTTACAGAAAGAAGAAGGTTCGGGAGAGGACAAAAAAGCAGTTCCGCGATATTCAGACGGTCGTCTCCGGCAGGGACGACAGAGTAAACTCCGAGAAGGCGGCAAATCTCAGGGCGGCAAGAGCGGAGGAGGCGCTTATAGCGTATATTATAAACAATCCGGACGAAGCGGCGGAAACCGTTAAGCTGCTGCCGCCGGAAAAGCTCGTAACGTCGTTCAACAGGCGCGTTTACGGAATAATAACCGAAAGGGCGCTAAACGGCAGGGACATAATGCCCGCCGACATTTCCGGGGAATTTACGGTAGAGGAAAACGGAAAAATCGCGGGAATACTCGCTTCTCTCGGCGGGAACATAAACTCTGCTGCGGCCCGCGACGACTGCATAAGGGTAATACTCGCGGAGAGCGAAAAGATAACGGCGGAAAGCGCGGCGAGCGCGGACATAAACGACATAGAAAAATATCTTGAAAAGCTCAAGCAGCAGAAAAAATAAGCGCGCAGACGTGCGCCGCGCGGACAGGCGCGGGGAATTACGGGGAAAGAAAGGAAAGATACAAATGTCTATTTTGCAGACGTCACCTGACAAAAAAACTATAATCAAGGAGATACTGGAGCTTGCCAAGTCAAAGGGAGAGATAAGCACAAAGGAAATCTTTGACGCGATGGGCGAGGTCGTTTTCGAGCCGGACCAAATCGAGAAGCTGTACGACAGTCTTGAGCAGATGAACGTGACGATAGTCGAGGACTTTGAGGACGTGCCGATAGAGGACATCAAAATCGACGAAAAAGACGGCGATGACGAAGCGGCGGAGGACATAAGCGCGGACAGCGTTGCAATAGACGATCCTGTAAAGGTCTACCTCAAGGAGATAGGCAGAGTTCCTCTGCTCACGCCCGAGGAGGAGGTCGAGCTTGCGATAAAGATAAAGCAGGGCGACGCGGCGGCAAAGAAGCGCCTGTCCGAGGCGAACCTGAGGCTTGTCGTCAGCATAGCGAAGCGCTACCTCGGCAGAGGAATGCAGTTTTTGGATCTTATTCAGGAGGGCAACCTCGGACTTATAAAGGCGGTCGAAAAATTCGACTACACAAAGGGCTTTAAGTTCTCGACCTACGCAACGTGGTGGATAAGGCAGGCTATAACAAGGGCGATAGCGGATCAGGCGAGGACGATAAGAATACCGGTTCATATGGTTGAAACTATAAACAAGGTAAAAAAGGTGTCGAGCCAGCTTTTGCACACGAACGGACACGAGCCGACAGCCGACGAGATAGCCGAGGTGCTTGAGATGCCGGTTGACAAGGTGAGGGAGATAATGAGAGTTGCGCAGGAGCCGGTATCGCTTGAAACGCCGATAGGCGAGGAGGAGGACAGCCATCTCGGGGACTTCATTCCGGACGACGACGCTCCCGCGCCGGCGGACGCGGCGTCGCACACGCTTTTAAAGGAGCAGCTCGACGAGGTGCTCGACACGCTCACGCCGAGGGAGGAAAAGGTGCTTAGACTGCGCTTTGGACTTGAGGACGGCAGGTCGAGGACGCTCGAGGAGGTCGGAAAGGAATTTGACGTTACAAGGGAGAGAATAAGGCAGATCGAGGCGAAGGCGCTCAGAAAGCTGCGCCACCCGAGCAGGAGCAAGAAGCTAAAGGATTTTCTGGACTGAGGCGATTTTGAATGTTTACCATTGACGAAACAAAGGAGATGCTCGACGAGATAACGGACACCCTGCCGGAGCCGTTGTTCCGCGAGCTAAGCGGCGGTATCATTCTTCTGCCGCAGTACAAGATACACCCGAAGGCGGTCGACAACGACCTTTACATAATGGGGGAATACTCGCGCTCGTCAATAGGCGTACTTATAAAGATATACTACGGCTCGTTTGCCAGAATCTACGGCAACAGGCCGAGGGAGTTTTACTATGAACAGCTCAGGCGCGTGCTTGTGCATGAGCTGAGGCACCACAATGAAACGCTCGCGGGCTATCGCGATTTGATACTTTACGACGAGGACAGGATAGCCGAGTATCTCAGGAAAAAGGAGAGGGAGAAAAAACAGCGCGGGCAGAAGCCGGACGAAGGAGAGGCGGAAACAAAATGAACGAAGCACAGCGGCTGAAAGAATGGATAGACGAAAGCGGCAATATAGTATTTTTCGGCGGCGCGGGCGTCTCCACGGAGAGCGGGATACCCGACTTCCGCAGTACGGACGGGCTTTACAATCAGCAGTACGACTTTCCACCGGAGGTCATACTCAGCCACACCTTTTACGAGAAAAATCCGGAGGAGTTTTTCAGGTTCTACCGAAATAAAATGCTCTATCCCAACGCCAAGCCGAACGCGGCTCACCTTGCGCTCGCGGAGCTTGAGCGCGAGGGAAAGCTAAAGGCGGTTATAACGCAGAATATCGACGGCTTGCACCAGGCGGCCGGCAGCAAGCGGGTGCTTGAGCTGCACGGCTCGGTGCTGAGAAATTACTGCGAGGACTGCCGCAGGTTTTACGGGATTGAGGCGATAACCGGCGGCAGCGGAGTGCCGAGGTGCGAATGCGGAGGGCGGATAAAGCCCGACGTTGTCCTGTATGAGGAGGGCTTGTGCGAGCAGACGATAGAGGAGAGCGTGAGCGCGATAATGGGCGCGGAGCTTTTAATTGTCGGAGGGACCTCGCTCAACGTATATCCCGCCGCAGGCTTTGTGAACTACTTCAGGGGAAAGCATCTTGTGCTGATAAACAAATCGAAAACCCCGTTTGACAGCCGCGCCGACCTTGTAATACGCGAGCCGATAGGCGAGGTGCTGGGACAGATAAGAGGACGGATAAAGTAAAATTGCGCGCCGTTTTAAACGGCGCGCGTCGTTTAAAAGGGGGAGGAAAATATGTCAAAATGCGCGATAGTAACGGGCGGCTCGCGGGGAATAGGTGCGGCTGTGGCTCTTGCACTCGCCGAGGAGGGCTATGACATAGCGATAACTTACAACGAGCGCGCGGACTGCGCCGAGGACGTAATAAGCCGCGCAAGGCGGCTCGGCGCACGCGCCGTTTCCTTTAGGGCGGACGTTAAAA
>CANPZK010000041.1 GCA_947588875.1 uncultured Clostridia bacterium | reverse complement strand
GACAAACTCCTTTCAGATCTGGAAAAAGCGGCAGAGGAAGAAAGGGTTTTGTTTATGAATGGTAGCGGTCCACCATGTCGCGGCAGGTCGTAAGGACCTGCCGCGTTATTTGTATGACAGGCTTTATTTTTGGCAGAAATCAACGCTTTCGCATTCTCTCGTTTTTTCTATGTGCGTGCGGCACGCTGAGTTCGGGCGGCGACCGGCGCGGCGGAGCCGCGCGGAAAAGCGCGGCAAAGGGGAGCTTCCTCGGCTTCGGGGGCGTTCCCGCCGCGCTTTTTGCCGTATTTCCGCCGGAGGCGGAAATACGGCGGTCGCCGCCCGAACCTGCGTCACCCCTGCAAACTTATATAGAAATAAATGCGAAAGCGCACCTTAACAGAATCGCCTGCCACGATAGATGCACCTCCGCCGGAGCCGTCCGATATACCGATACCCGCAAGCCTCCGTATTTTTCGGCATAGGAGCGGAGAAAAGACTATATCTTTTAAGGTGAAAAAAATTTACTTTGCGACCGCGCGACAATCAAATATTGCAGGATTGAGCCTAAGATGTGCGGCGCACCCACTTATTTTGCAGGAAATAAGGCTTGATTATTCATTTTGACGGAAAGCGCGGTTTAATTTGACCTTAAATTAACAAATTGTCCATTGCTTATTGGCGGGAAATGTATTATAATAATAGGCAAATAAAAATAAAATTGATTGAAAGGGGTAATCAAAATGACAACAAATAAATCAGTTCTTGCGTGGATTGATGAGATGAAAGACCTCCTTACGCCCGATAAGGTGGTATGGATTGACGGCTCACAGGAGCAGATCGACGAGCTGCGCGCTCAGGCGTGCGCAACAGGCGAGCTTATTAAGCTCAACGAGGAAAAGCTGCCGGACTGCTATCTCCACAGAACAAAGGTGAACGACGTGGCGCGCGTTGAGGACAGAACCTTTATATGCTCAAGAAAGGAGGAGGACGCAGGCCCGACAAACAACTGGAAGGATCCTCAGGAAGCATATAAAATGCTCTTCGACATCGCAAGAGGCAGCTACAAGGGAAAGACTATGTATGTAATTCCCTATTCGATGGGACCGGTAGGCTCTCCGCTTGCACAGATAGGCTATGAGGTTACGGACTCAATTTATGTCGTTCTCAATATGTCGATTATGACTCGCGTCGGCGAAAAGGTAGAAGAGGTGCTCGGCGACAGCGAAAACTGGATAAAGGGTCTGCACGCCTGCTGCGACATCGACCCCGAAAAGAGATACATCTGCCACTTCCCGGAGGACAACTATATAATTTCCGTAAACTCGGCTTACGGCGGAAACGTTCTCCTCGGCAAAAAGTGCTTTGCGCTCAGAATTGCTTCTTACCTCGGCAAAAACGACGAATGGATGGCGGAGCATATGCTCATCCTCGGAATTGAAAACCCGAAGGGCGAGGTCAAGTATGTTTCGGCGGCATTCCCGTCGGCCTGCGGCAAGACAAACCTTGCTATGCTCATTCCGCCCGAGGGATACAGAGCAAAGGGCTATAAGGTTTGGTGCGTGGGCGACGACATCGCGTGGATGCGCAAGGGACCGGACGGCAGACTTTGGGCTATAAACCCCGAAAACGGATTCTTCGGCGTTGCGCCGGGTACAAACGAGAAGTCAAACCCGAACGCTCTCGCCTCGACAAGAAAGGGCACTATCTTCACGAACGTAGCCCTCAATAATGATGATATGACCGTTTGGTGGGAGGGACTTGACAAGAACCCGCCCGCAAACGCCACAAACTGGAGGGGCGAGCCGTGGAACGGTCAGACCTCCGACGAAAAGGGCGCTCACCCGAACAGCCGCTTCACCGCTCCGGCTGAAAACTGCCCGTGCATCAGCCCCGAGTTCAACAGCGTTTCCGGCGTTCCTATCTCCGCCATCATATTCGGCGGCAGACGTGCGCAGACCACTCCGCTCGTTTATCAGTCGAGAGATTGGGACAACGGCGTGTTTGTAGGCTCCATAATGGCGTCCGAAACGACCGCCGCGGCAACCGGCGCGGTAGGCGTTGTTCGCCGCGACCCGATGGCAATGCTCCCGTTCTGCGGCTATCATATGGGCGACTATTTCGGTCACTGGTTCGAGATGGGCGAGATACTCGGCGACAAGGCTCCGAAGATCTTCAACGTAAACTGGTTCCGTCTTGACGACGAGGGTCACTTCCTCTGGCCGGGCTTTGGCGACAACTTCCGCGTACTCGAGTGGATAATCAAGAGATGCGAGGGAGAGGCTGACGCTAAGGAAACCGCTATCGGCTATGTTCCGAACGCCGACGATATAAACATAGAGGGACTTGACATAGACAAGAAGGTTCTCGAGGATATTCTCTATGTTGACAACGAGAAATGGGCGAAGGAAGCCGAGGGCATCGAGGAGTTCTATAAGAAGTTTGGCGATAAGCTCCCCGAAAAGCTTGCTGAGCAGCTTGCGGCTCTTAAAGAAAGACTGGCAAAGTAATATAATATATAAATATAATGATATAGTGTATCAGACGTATCGAGGGCGCGGAGGTTTCCGCGCCCTCGGCGCTTTTCGGGGCGGCGACGCCGCGCGCCGCAGGCGCGCGGGAACGCGGCGGCAGGGGCTGAATTGTTTGTGTTTCGCAGGACTGCGCCCCGCCGCGTCGGAGCTTCCTGCGGAAGCTCCGGTCGCCGCCCCGAAAAGCGCGCCCCTGTCAAAAATATTTTCCCAATATCTCCCCGCGCTCACAGACGGTTAAATTTCCGTGCCCTTCATTGAACAGATAGAGCAGCGCCGGTCGCGACGCTTAACCTTAAAAAATTCCGAAGGATAAAAAAACAAAAATAAAAGTGAACCGTTTCGCGCTCTCAGTTGTATATTAAGTGAAAGCTTTCAAAAGCAGAAAAAGAAGGTGATGAATTTGAGAGAGGACTTTGAAAATTATACCTTGCGCTACGGCAAGGACCTCACACGTCTTTGCCTGTCGCTGTGCGGAAACACGCAGGACGCCGAGGACCTGTTTCAGGAAACATGGTGCAGAGCGATAAAGAATTACCAAAAATACGACAGCTCAATGCCGTTTGACAAATGGCTCTTCGCGATATGCGTAAATACGTATAAAAACTCCGTCAGGCTTTTTTACAACAAAAAGCGGATCCATTTTAAGTCGGACGAAGAAAAAACAGCCTTTCTCAATTCAATACCGGACGCGAATGAGGATAATTCAGATGATTACATCGAGCTGCATGGAATCATTTTATCACTTCCGAAAAAGCTGAAAATTGTGATAGCGCTTTACTACTTCAAGGACTACGGTATAAAGGATATAGCGCAGCTATTGAAGATACCCGAGGGAACGGTGAAATCGCGGCTGCACAATGCAAAGGCGGAAATAAAAAGGAGGCTTGAAATTTATGAGAAACAGCGATAGTGTAAATAACAATCGTCTTGATGAAATGCTCGAAAACTATTACAGCAGAGATATTAACGAGAGCTTTGCTGTGAGAATGGAGGAAAAGACAATGACAAAAAGGAATGTATTCAAATACGCGCTCGCGGGCTTGTGCGTGGCGGCGCTGCTTTCGGCGGGACTGTTTGCAGGCAATGTTTTCGGCTCTTCCGGCGGCTCGTCCGGCGGAATGCTGCCAATCGGCTTTTCCATTACGGCAAAGGCGGCGGATATACCAGAGTCGCAGCCCAAAGAGATAGACAACGTCGTCAAAGCTGTGTGCGAAAGGAATTACGGGGCGTGCGGAGTGCTTAAAACAGAGGGCGAGGCGCGCTTCGGCGAGGACGGAATACTCATAGACGACGCAGACGAGTACGGAACAAACTTTCCCGAGGAGGGCGAGAGGATAACGACGATAACGCAAAAAACGCTCTATTTTCGGGGAATGAGTATCAATGTGTCGGGCGACAACATTTCATCAATAGATTTGTCCTGCCAAGACGGCAAATTCACCGTTGTTGATACGGAGGCTATGGCAAAATACAAAAACAGCGGAAACGACGGCGACGTTGATAAATACTTTAAAAAGGACAAAGAGATAAAGGGTATACAATATAAAGATGGCTCCGGCAACGACGATAACGCTATTGATATTTCGTGGCTGCCCTCCGACGACAGGTTCAACGCGGAGATCATGAAAACCGAGGGCATGGATGAAATAGACTATACACATATGGACGATGTGGTAAAGGTATCTGAGGCGACAGACAAACTTCTTCAAAGCGCCGAGGATTACAACAGCTATTTTGGCGACACTCTGACGGTCACTGTTCATTACAAGGACGGGACGAGCGAAAGCGCGGATATAGAGGTAAGCTACGACGATAACGGCGGCTTCCTCGTGAATTACAAATAAGCGCGGAGCGAAATAAAGGGTCCGGAACGCCGAGCCTATGCTCGGAACAGCTTGAATATATTAAGCGCAAAGGCTGAATAGCAAAAGCGGGAGCGCGCCGACGAGAAGCAAATCGTCGGCGCGCTTTTTTGCTTTAAAAATTTTTGTGGCTTTTCCGCCGGAGGAGTAGTATAATCTTATGTGCCTTGCGCAAAAAAAGAAATTCGGGAGTGTTAAAATGTTCGGGGAAATAAAGAACAGCGGTGATTTCAAGACGGTCGAGAGAGTGTCAAAGGGCTGGTCGCGCGACGAGAAATACTTTATTGAAACAAAGGACGGAAAAAGGCTTTTGCTCAGGGTATCCGATATCGGGCAGCTCGGCGCAAAGAAAAAGGAATACGAGATAATCTCGAAATATTCGAGCCTCGGCTTTACAATGTCCCTGCCCGTCGATTTCGGGGTTTTCAATAACGGCAAAAACGTATATATGCTGCTCACATGGGTAGACGGCAGAGATTTGGAGGAGGCTCTGCCCGGGCTGCCGGAGGCGGAGCAATATCGGCTTGGGCGGACAGCCGGTAAAATTTTAAGGAGGATACATTCAATAGAGCTTGCCGAGGACGATATACCTGAAAATACAAAGAAGGAGAAGAAGCTGTTACAGCTTTCGCGTTATGAGGAATCGGACGTGCGCATTGAAGGTGACGAACCCGTCATTAAATATGTAAGAGAGAATATTGACAGGATATGGACTCAAAAGCCCGTATATATGCACGGCGATTATCACCCGGGAAACCTCATATATACGGGCGGCGGCTCCATCGGGGTGATAGATTTTAACCGCTGGGAGGTTGGAGATCCGTATGAGGAGTTTTACAAGCTCGAGAGCTTTGGCGCGGAGCTGAGCATACCATATTGCGCGGGGCAGATAGACGCTTACTTTGACGACGCCGTTCCCGAGGATTTTTGGCAGGCGCTCGCGGTTTATGTGGCTCACGCGTCTTTGCACTCCATAAAGTGGGCGGAAAAATTCGGACGCGGGGACGTAGAGGGAATGAAGCGCAGGTGCCGCAGGGCGTTTGACGATTATGACGGCTTTCGGCTGCGCGTGCCGCGGTGGTACAGGGAGGCGGAAGCCCGCCGGGAGGAGCTTTGGCGATAGGGGAGCATTTGGGGCGGCGACCGCAAATTTCCGCCTCCGGCGGAAATTTGCCGAAAACGCGGCGGCAGGGTGCGAGCTTGACAGGAAAGGCCCCGTCGGCGCCGCGTTTTCCGCCCTGCCCGCAGGGCAGGGCGGGTCGCCGCCCCAAATGCACTGCCCGAAGGGCAGTCGCGCGAATAGTATAATAACGGCGCGGCTTTGTGGTAAATTCCCGTGCCGTGTTCGATAGCCAACCGTCGCGAGCCGTGTTTTTGCAGAATAGCGCCACGCAAATTTGCACAATATACCGATTTTAAGCCCCAATAAAACATAAAAATTAATGAATTTGCAGGATTTAATAAAACGGCTTGCATTTTATGCTCAAAAGTATTAAAATAGGCTTTGGTTAATATTATGAATAATTTTCGTAAGGGGATAATATTATGGCAGCATACAGTGAAATGAGCAGGGAACAGCTCAAGGCGGCTGAAGCGGAGCTGAAAAAGGAATACGACGAGTTTAAAAGCAGGAACTTAAAGCTCGATATGTCAAGGGGCAAGCCGGGCAGCGAACAGCTTGACCTGTCTCTCGATATGCTGACGGTGCTCAATAAAAAGGAGCAGTGCCTCGTGAACGGGGTGGATTGCAGAAACTACGGCATTCTCGACGGCATAAGCGGAATGAAGCAGATATTCTCGGATTTGCTCGAGTGCGAGGAGGACGACATAATGGTCGGCGGCAACTCGAGCCTCAATATGATGTTCGACGCGGTGGCGTGTATGATGCACGCCGGCTTTGACGGCTGCGAGCCGTGGGAAAAGCAGGGGGGAGTAAAGTTCCTCTGTCCGGTGCCGGGCTATGACCGCCACTTCGGCATAACGCAGTACTTCGGCATAGAGATGGTTCCGGTTCCTATGACCCCGACAGGACCGGATATGGATATGGTTGAGAAGCTCGTCGAGAGCGACGAGAAGATAAAGGGAATATGGTGCGTACCAAAATATTCAAACCCGCAGGGCATAACGTATTCCGACGAAACCGTAACGCGCTTCGCAAGGCTGAAGCCGGCGGCAAAGGATTTCCGCATTATGTGGGACAACGCCTACTGCGTTCACGATGTAACGGATAAGCCGGAAAAGCTCCTGAGCATAGTCGCGGAGTGCAAGAAATACGGAAACGAGGATTTACCGATACTCTTCGCCTCCACCTCAAAGATAACCTTCCCCGGCTCGGGCGTTGCGGCAATGGCAACCTCGAAAAACAATATGTCGATATTTAAAAGAAGGTACCAGTTCCAGACGATAGGCTACGATAAGCTGAATATGCTGCGCCATGTGTTGTTCTTTAAGAACGCCGACGGAGTGAGGGCGCATATGGAGAAGCACAAGGCGGTGTTGGCGCCGAGATTCAACACGGTGGTTACAAAGCTCAGCGAGCAGCTCGGCGGGCTGGGCATAGCGAGCTGGCTAAACCCGAACGGCGGCTACTTCGTAAGCGTGGACGTTATGAACGGCTGCGCCAAGAGAGTGGTAGAGCTGTGCAAAGAGGCGGGGGTCGTTTTGACGGGAGCCGGAGCGACATATCCCTACGGCAGCGACCCGCAGGACAGCAACATCAGAATAGCGCCGAGCTTTCCGCCGGTGTCCGAGCTTGAAACGGCGATGGATTTGTTCTGCCTATGCACAAAGCTCGCGGCGATTGAAAAATTGCTTGCACAATAATTGAAGTCATTTTATATTGGAAATGCACAAATTTAGTAAAATTTACGGCATAATAATAACCGCTCCATTGACATTTTAATAAAAAAAACGTATAATAAACTCTGTTATGTTCGTGTAAAAGCGAAATGACAGAGTTTCGTTTTACACGGAGCCTATATTCAGCATTGGAGGATACATACACATGAAAAGAGTGTCTAAACCGGTATTCTTCATCACGGCAATCATTATTCTCGCTTTGAGTTACTTCGCCATCTTCGGCTTTACAACTCAGTACGGCGATATAAAGACGACCGTAATCAAGGGAATCAATGATATACGCTGGGGCATCGACATCAAGGGCGGCGTTGAGGCAACCTTCAAGCCGGCGGGCGATGTTGACGCGACTGATGAGGAGATGGAGGCAGCAAAGGCAGTTATTGAAACAAGACTTGTTTCAAGCAACATTACAGACTATGAGCTATACGCCGACAGCGCGTCAGACCGAATCATAGTTCGTTTCCCCTGGAAAGAGGACGAAAAGAACTTTGACCCTGAGGCGGCGATCGACGAGATCTCAGCAACAGCGCAGCTCACGTTCCGCCCGGGCAACTCATACGCCTCGACGGACGTTGACGCAAACGGCGACGTCGTTTACAAGACGCCGACCGGCGACACCGAGCAGATACTTATGGAGGGCAGCAACGTCAAGAGCGCAAGCCCCGCCATAGACCAGGAGAACACGGGAAACTACTGTGTTGCGCTGAACCTAAAGGACGCGTCGGTGTTCAAGAATATAACGGAGCAGTATCTCAACCAGACCGTTTCGATTTGGATGGACGATATAATGATCTCCGCGCCGACTGTTTCAAGCGTCATTTCAAACGGTGAGGCGACTATAACGGGAACCTTCACCGCGCAGGAGGCGACGGATCTTGCGAACAAGATAAACGCCGGTGCGCTTCCGTTTAAGCTCGAAACGGCGAGCTTCGGAACCATAAGCCCGACGCTCGGAGCCTCGTCCCTTACGGCGATGGCTTACGCCGGAATCGCGGCGGTAATACTTATCGCTCTGCTTATGATAATCGTGTTCCGCCTGCCGGGCTTTATCGCGACGATAGCTCTCATCGGACAGGTTGGTCTTATGATAGCCACGGTATCGGGCTTCTTCCCCGTTTTCTCGAGCTTCACAATGACCCTCCCGGGTATTGCGGGTCTTATACTTTCAATCGGTATGGGCGTCGACGCAAACATCATAACGGCGGAGAGAATAAGAGAAGAGCTGCGGGGCGGCAAGACGATAGATATGGCGATAGACAAAGGCTCAAAGAACAGCTTCTCGGCTATCTTTGACGGTAACGTAACGGTTATCATAGTCGCCCTGATACTCCTGCTTGTTTTCGGTCCGACGAATATCCTCTCGGGTATCTTCGGCCAGTCCACAACGGGTACTATCTACGCCTTCGGCTACACGCTGCTCATGGGCGTTATCTCGAACTTCGTAATGGGCGTATTTGCTTCAAGGCTTATGCTCAGGTCGGTTTCGGGCTTTAAGCCTCTTCGCAAAAAATTCTTATATGGGGGTGTCGGCAAATGAATAACACTACGGTACAGACAGCTCCAAGAAGAGTAATCGACTTTGTCGGCAAGAAAAAGATATTCTTCGGAATTTCCCTTGCCATATTCGCGGTAGGAATTATCTGCAACATAATTTTCGGCACTCAGCTCGACATACAGTTCACCGGCGGTACGATAGCCAAATACAGCTACACCGGTCAGGTGGACGAGGAAAAGCTGAAGGAGGTTGCGCAAAACGCGACTCCCGACAATCAAATAACGTTTTCCATATCAAAGAATATGCTCGCGGGCGAGGCTGCGTCTGACGACGACTACATAGTTTCCCTCCAGTTTACGGGCACTGATTCAATTTCTTTTGAACAGCAGAAGGCCGTTACCGAGGCGCTCAACAAGGCGTTCCCGGACAACAACTTTGAATACAGCGAGTCAAGCTCGGTTGAGTCGAGCATGGGCTGGAAGTTCTTCTTAAAGTGTATAGTAGCCGTTGCCATAGCCTGCGCGCTGATGGTTCTGTACGTTACGTTCAGATTTAAAAAGATAGGCGGTCTTGCGGCAGGTATGATGGCGCTCGTCGCGCTTTTCCACGACGTGCTTATAATCTACTTCCTTTATATAATCCTGAGAATGCCGCTCGACGGAAACTTCATAGCCGTTGTGCTTATGATTCTCGGTTATTCCCTGAACGATACAATCGTTATTTACGACAGAATAAGAGAGAACAGAAAGACTCTCGGCGGCAGAACGCCTCTCGGCGAATTGACAAATATCAGCCTTACTCAGGTTATCAGAAGAACCATACTCACCTCAATTTCAACCCTCATGGCTGTTGCCTGCGTATTCGCGGTCGGCATAATCTTCAACCTCGATTCGGTTACAAGGTTTGCCCTGCCGACGATGGTCGGCGTTGTTTCGGGCTGCTATTCGTCAATTGCAATAGCAACTCCGCTTTGGGTCGTATGGGAGAACCGCAAGAAAAAGAAATAATTTATCAATACTTGCAGGGGGCGTGGCGTCACGCTCCCTGTGCTGCTTTAAAATAAAATTCACGAAAGGAAGACAGATTATGAAATTTCTATCATCAGCAGGCAAACGCGCAAGCAGGGCGCTCGCCCTTGTCCTTTCACTCATGCTCCTGCTCACAATGACGGCAGCTCCCGCACTTGCGGCTGACAGCACCGCCGACCCTCCGCTTTTCGAGTATTACGATAACGGCGACGGGACCGCTGAATTAACGGGCTATTACGGTCAAGAAAAGCAGCTTGAAATACCTGCGGAGATCGACGGGAAAAAAATCACTGAAATTGGATGGCGTGCTTTTGAAAGCCATTTAAACCTTGAAAGCGTAACAATACCCGAAGGCGTGACCTATATTGGAAAAGAAGCCTTCTATGATTGTTGGGATCTCAAAAATATAACGATTTCAAAGAGTGTTATTTTAGTAGACGACTATGCCTTTGGATATTATTTGGATAGAAAACTGTTTAATCAAAAAAAGGTCGTCGGCGTTAAAATAACGGGATATAAAAATTCAGGTGCTTACAAATATGCAATGAGAAATTCATTTGAATTTGTAAGCATTGGCGAGGTAAGCCCGTTTGTCTATGATGAGCTTGATGACGGAACCGTTGAAATAACACACTATAACGGTTATGAAATACAGCCTGATATTCCTATAGAGCTTGGCGGGAAAAAGGTGACCTCGATTGGATACCATGCTTTTGAAAATTGCACAAGCATTGAAAGCATTACGATTCCTGATGGTGTGACATCGATTGGAGATTATGCTTTTGAAGATTGCTCATATCTCAAAAGCGTGACATTACCCAAAAGTCTTACTCACATAGGCGCTCTAGCCCTTGGATATGATGGTAGTTACTCTTTTCATCTAAAGGTCTACGGCTTCAAGATAATCGGCTATAAAAATTCAGTTGCTTATAGATACGCAATGGAAAACGACTTTGAATTTGTAAGCCTCGGCGATGTAAGCCCCTTTGTCTATGATGAGCTTGACGACGAAACCGTTGAAATAACAAGATATAACGGTTATGAGGCGCAGCTTGATATTCCCGCAGAAATTGACGGAAAAAAAGTAACCTCGATTGGAAATGTCGCTTTCGAGGGTTGCACGAACCTTAAAAACGTGACAATTCCGGGGAGAGTGACCTCAATTGGAAATTTTGCTTTTGATAGCTGCCCAAACCTTAAAACTGTGATAATTCCCAAGAGTGTTACCTCAATAGGCAATCTAGCCTTTGGATATTACATGGATAAAGAATTATCCGGAACTGAAAAGGTCGACGCCTTCACTATCAAGGGCTACGCTGGCACGGAGGCGGAAAGATACGCCAAGGACAACGGCTTTGAGTTTATCGCGCTCGACAATGTAATGCTCGGCGATGTAGATAACAACGGCAGTGTAACAATAGCCGACGCTATAATGGTTCAAAAGCACATAGTCAGTATTCTTACGCTGACAGGCGACCAAATCACGGTTGCAGACGTTGACAAAAACGGCGAAATCTCAATAGCCGACGCGATAATGATACAAAAGGATATTGTCGGAATAATAGATATAAACGCGGCATAAGCGCAAAAATAATATTTATTGCTGTCCGATAAGGATTGATAAAAACAGCGCCGACGGCAAGCTCTGCCGCCTTGCGCTGTTTTTTCTATTCGAGCTTTTATTGACGGCGGGGCGTGCGCTTATTTGCGGCAATAAAGCCCGTTCCCACTTGTTTTATGATATTTATTCCGCTATAATAAATAGCAGTGATATTAAAAAAAGGACAGGATAATATGTCGATAATAAAATGTGACAATATATCAATGAGCTACGACGGAGTAACCGTGTTTGACAATCTCAGCTTCGACGTGAAAAGCGGCGATTATCTTTGCATAGTCGGCGAGAACGGCTCGGGCAAAAGCACCCTGATGAAAGGGCTTCTCGGGCTAAAGCAGGTGAGGGACGGCAGGATAATCTACTCCGACGGGCTGAAAAGGAATGAAATAGGCTACCTTCCGCAGCAGACGGGAGCGCAAAAGGATTTTCCCGCCTCGGTTTATGAGGTCGTCATATCCGGCAGGCTGAATAAGCGCGGACTGAAGCCGTTTTATTCGAGCGCGGATAAGGAGAGCGCAAGGCTCAATATGGAAAGGCTCGGAATCGGACAGCTCAAAAACAAGTGCTACAAGGAGCTTTCCGGCGGACAACAGCAGAGAGTTCTGCTCGCCCGGGCTCTGTGCGCGACAAGCAAGCTCCTTATCCTCGACGAGCCGGTCACAGGGCTGGACCCGATAGCGGCGTCCGAGATGTACGACATCATAAGCAAGCTGAATAAAGAGAACGGCATAACCGTAATAATGGTGTCGCACGATATAGTGGCGGCGGTGGACCACGCCGACCATATCCTCCACCTGAGCAACAAGGAGGTCTTTTTCGGAACGACCGGGGATTATACTCACAGCGAGCTGGGCAGCAGGTTTTTGTACCACAACTGCCACTGCGAGGGCTGTGAACGCCATTCGCGCTATCATCACGACAGCTCGCATATACACAAATACACAAATAGGGCGGAGGTGGAGCGCGGTGAATGAGCTTTTTGAGATGCTCTCGTTTTCCTTTATGCAGAGGGCGTTTATAGTCGGAATACCCGTCGCGCTCTGCGCGGCTCTGCTCGGAGTAAGCCTTGTGCTTAAACGATACGCCATGATAGGCGACGGCTTGTCCCACGTCGGCTTCGGAGCGCTTGCAATAGCCTCAGCGTTCAACCTCGCTCCGCTCTGGGTGTCCGTTCCCGTGGTAATAATAGCGGCGTTTTTGCTCCTGCGGCTGAGTGAAAGCAGCAGAATAAAGGGCGACTCGGCAATCGCGCTTATATCGAGCGGAGCTCTCGCGATAGGAGTGGTGGTCGCGACGGTCGGCAACGGAATGAATACCGATTTGAGCAATTACCTGTTCGGCAGCATACTCGCGACAAGCGAGAGCGACGCTATAATGAGCGTTTGCCTGTCGGTCGTTGTTTTGGCTCTGTTTATTTTCTTTTACGGAAAGATATTCGCTGTCACCTTCGACGAGGGCTTTTCAAAGGCAACCGGCGTGAACAGCGGAGCTTATAATATGGTAATTGCCCTGCTTACGGCTCTGACTATCGTCGTGGGTATGAGAATAATGGGAACTCTGCTGATTTCAAGCCTGATAATCTTTCCCGCGCTGACCTCAATGAGAATTTGCCGGACTTATAAAAAGGTGATAATCTGCTCGTCGGTCGTTTCCGTCGTCTGCTTCGTCGCCGGAATAGTAAGCTCGTATTTCCTCGAAACGCCCACCGGCGCGACGATAGTCCTTGTCAATATGCTTATGTTTTTCGCATTCTCCGCTCTGTCGTACCTTGCAAAGCGCAGAGGATAGAGCGCTGTTTGTCTATAAACCTGATTTTGGCAGGCTGAAAATAAAGTTTTCGCCCGCCTTTTTCCAAAAGGCGGCGGTTTCCAAAGGCAGAGCCTTTGGTCGCAGCCCGCAGGCTGCGAAATTCCCTTGCGTTTCAAAGCGCGAGAGGGAGCAAGCCCCTTGTAAATAAAACTAATTTTAAAGCAGCGGTCGGCGAGAGCTTCGCTGAAAATAAAAATATATACCAATTCTTCTACCGGGAGTGACAGTAATGGATGAATTAAGTCTTTTGCACCCAAAGGGCTCAAAGGCCGTTTACAGAGCGCTTACAAAGGAGGCGGTAAACGATTTGTCGGTCGATTTCCTTTGCGAGGCGCTGACAAAGGACGCGTATGAAAATAACTGTATAAAACAGCTCTTGACGAGCATAACGGACGACGAGGAGGTCATAAGGTACAGGCGCGACGTGTTTGACGATTTCCTGCGCTTTCCCCAGCTTAGGTCCGACCTGACGGCTCTGCTCGCAAAGCTAAACGACCTCAAGGAGATAGAGAGGTTCAAAAAGGACACCGAGGCGTCCTCGCTTTGGCAGATAGTGAACAGACTGCGCGAGATGGGCGGATATGTGGACTGCATAACGCAGATAAAGAACACGCTTGAGAGCATAGACGTGCGCTCTCAGGGGCTTTTGGAGCTTAAAGCGGCTGTTCAGGCTGTTTATAACGACAGCGGCTTTCCCGTTTTGAAGCAGGATATTGAGGATACAATGGCTATGGCGAGAAGGCTGAGGAGCATCACCCTCGGCGTGAATCTCGACGATATGCTGCGCCCGAAGACCGTCGGCGTTATATCACTGAACGACAAGGAGTTTTCCGACAGCGGCATTTTAAAGCGATTTATAAAATTTGCCAACCGCGACAGCGAGCTTCACCACGGCAGCGATGTTTCGGGCTTTGTTAGCTTTCACCCGGCGAACCCGTCGAGCACGTCGGTCGGCTTTGGACAGCTTGTTATAGGCGCGCAGGGCGATCTGAATCAGGTTTTCAGGAGCGAGGTCACCGGAGCCGACCCGCTTTCGGACGCTTTGAAAAAGGTAGTCACGGATATACTGCGCCGCACCGTCACCGAGATGAAGTCAATGCTGAATAAATACGTCGGAATAGAGGGCTATTCGTTCGTGTCGCTCATGTCGGAGATACTGTTTTATATAAGGTTTTCGGAGCTTTGCGAAAAAATAATGGAAAAGGGTCTGCCGCTGTGCAAGGCCGAGGTGCTAAACAGGGGAGAGCGCTCCTGCGATATTAAGGATATATATAATATCAAGCTCGCAATAAAGGCGGTGCGCGGCGAGGATATAGATATAGTGACTAACGAGTTTGCCTTTGACGACGACAAGAGGATATATATACTGACCGGCCCGAACAGGGGCGGAAAGACGACGATAACCCAGGCGGTCGGGCTTGCGTTTTTGCTCGCGCAGAGCGGCATATATGTTCCCGCGTCGTCGATGAGCTTCAGCCCCTGCGACAATATATTCACTCATTTCCCAGCCGATGAAAACGACACCGTGGATTTGGGCAGGCTCGGCGAGGAGAGCAAGCGGCTCTCGGAAATTTTTGAGGACGCGACCGAATACAGCCTTATACTTTTAAACGAGAGCCTTGCAACCACTAATGTGGCTGAGGGACTTTATATAGCGAAGGACGTGGTAAAGGCAATGCGCTACCTCGGCGTAAGGGCTGTTTTCAATACTCATATGCACGACCTCGCGAGGAATTTAGACGAGGTAAACGGCAGCGTCGAGGGCGACAGCCGCATAGCAAGCATGGTCACCGGAGTTGACAACGGCAGGCGTTCGTTCAAGGTGTTCATCGCCCCGCCGCAGGGAGTCAGCTACGCGAGGGATATTGCCGAAAAATACGGCGTTACGTTTGACAAGATAAAGAGCAGGATAGACGAAAAGAGCGCAAAATAAACGGCGGAGGCGTTGCGCCTCCGCTCAGTTTGTCGAAAAAATATTTTCGCCTTGATTAAATTTGAAAAGGACTCCACTTTTTTGGGGAACCCCCGGCGAGGGTTCCCCACCGAAAAACAGTCCGCCGGACTGTTTTTCGCCCCTCCTGCGCTTTGAAACGCAGAGGAATTTCGCAGCCTGCGGGCTGCGACAAGGGGCGCTGCCCCCTTGACCCCTGCCGCCTTTTGGAAAAAGGCGGGCGAAAA
>CANPZK010000040.1 GCA_947588875.1 uncultured Clostridia bacterium | reverse complement strand
TCTTACACTTTTATTTTACTTCCTTTTTTGCCTGAGTTGTATGTGAATTTTTTCGACAAGAAAGAAAAAAGCCGACAGAGTTAAAATGACTGTCGGCTTGTTGCTATCTTGTTATATTGAATTTTTATTGCGGGGTGAGGCAAAAGGTAAGCGTCAGGATATTATTGCCGTCCTCTCGGGCATATGATATTTCATCGGATATTTGCCTGATGAGCGCAAGTCCCATTCCTCCCCCGTCGAACTCGTTAAAATCCTTTTGTTTTAACTGCGAGGTGGGGTCAAACGGGGTTCCGTCGTCTGTAAAAGCAACCTTAAATATCTCCTTATGCTTTTCAAGGCGGACTGAAACTCGCGACGCGCCGGAATATGAGATGATATTCACAAAAGCCTCGTCGCAGGCGAGGTATATTTTTCTGCCCGTCGGGGTATTGCCCGTTATATTCAAAATTGCGCCGCGAAGCTCGGGCAGAGAGGCTTCATTAGGCGAGAGGTTCAGAGTCTTTTTAAAACCATCGGAATAAAACACAGCCAGAGTTGTATAATCGTCGAATTGCTCTGCTCCCGATACAAAATCCGAAACGGCTCTTCCGAGCAGCTTGATAGCGCTTTCGGCTCCGTCCGCGTTTTTCACCGCTTCAATTATGCGTTTATCTCCGAAAAAGCTCTTTTCGTGATTTATAGCGTCGGTTACGCCGTCCGTGTAAAGTAAAATTCCCTCGCCGTCTTTAAGGGTCATATAATTATCCTCTATACACGCGTCCTCAAAAAGTCCTATCGCTATTCCTGAATCCACCTCGAGGAAGCTCGCATTCTCTCCGATTATTACAGGGGGAGTATGCCCGGCGTTTGCATAGCAGACCTCGCCCGTCTTAGGATCAAGAACCGCCGCAAACACGGTAACAAACATTCCCTCGGGATTGGACGCACACAGCGATTCGTTTACATAATTCAGCACCTCGGCAGGATCGCAGTCACTGTTCAATCGGTCGTGAAGCATTGTTTTAGTCATCGCCATAAACATGGCGGCGGCTATACCCTTGCCGGAAACGTCGCCCATTACCGTACAGATTTTCCCTGAGGACGTTTTAAAGCAATCGTAAAAATCGCCTCCCACCTCTCTTGCGGGTCTTGCACAGGCGAAAACGTCATAGCCGTCATCTGAAATTGCGCTTTCAACGGGAACTATACCGCTTTGTATGCGCCTTGCAACGTCAAGCTCTACTTTCGCGCGCTCGCGCTCGGCGGTGAGTGATTCTATATTTGACAGATAATTTTTAATCTCGTCGCTCATTTGTATAAACGAGCTTGCCATTTCTCCTATTTCGTTGTCGGAGTCTATATTCAGCGATTTTAAATCTGCGCCTCCGTCCGTCATAAAGCTGTTCATACACACGGAAAGCCTCTTGATGGGAATAAATATCTTTTTCCGCATTGAGAGCAGGGCGAAGAAAAACGCAAGTATCAGTATCACTATCATTGGTATTATCGTTATGAGCTCGGCGCGTATGGTTTCGCCTTCCAAATCATTCACTCTGTAATCGCTACCGACCAGAGCCTTTATCTCGCCGTCCTCAACGAGCGGATACACCCATGTGTAGACCTCGCCAAACTTGTTTTTTTCATGGTACGGAGTATCGTACGCGACATTTTTGATGGCGTTTTTTTCCTGTTCGGTCAGGGTGTGCTTGACTATTTTGCCGAACCCTCTTTCCCTGCTTACAAGTTCATTCTTCTCATCGTCCGACGAAACGCAGGTAATATAGCGTATGCTGTCCGATTCGGGTATGATCTCGTACACATAAAGATACTCCAGCATGAACGCGTCGCATATGCTTTTCAATTCGTTGCGGATATCCGCATACAGCTCGGTCTTATCCGATTTGGAAAATTCATCATAATCCATGTTGCTCATCACGCTTATCGCAGTGGCGGAGCCGGTCAGAGCATAGTATTCGGCGCGATTGGCGGTATTTCCGGAATTGTATAAATAACCGCCCACTGTGGCGGCAGCCGCCGCCACCACTATAACGACGCAAAACACGGCTATTGTATGCTTAAAAATAGAATGCTTCATCGTTTAAACTATGTTCAGTTTTTTGCTGAAGCCCGCCATATTGAATACGTCCATAATTTCCGGCGATAAATTCTTCAGCGTAAGCGAGCCGGACATTTTTTTATGTGCGGCGACTATCTGACGAAGACCGGCGGACGAGATGTATTCGAGCTTGCTCATATCAATAGTCAGCTCCTTGATCGAGTCGTCGAGCGAATCGAGAACCTCTTCAAGCTCGGGCGCGGTCTGAGTATCGAGCCAGCCGTCTATCTCGAGCACGGCTGCCGCTCCGTTTATTGTTTTATTTATATTCATCGCTTCATTCTCCTTTTATCAGTTAAAATATTCAAACCCCTGCAAATTGCGCAGGAACCGTTTCATATATTCATATGAGGTAACGGGCCACCTGAAGCCCATTCTGTAAAGCGCCTGCATTGTCAGCTCGTTGCTTTTGCCGACGGAGTAAGACCTTCTGCCGTGCGACATATTTTCATACGCTATCATACTTGAAAGCACCTGAGCCTTTTCAGGGTCGTTTTGGGCAGCCTTTAGCGCCGCCTCGTATTTAATATCCTCGGCCGGCTCGGCGCTGAGTCCGAGTATATCCATTTCCGCGTACAAATCGTTCATGAGAAGGGTGTGATTGTTATACGGGTGGAACACAACGCATTCCTTCGGCGAGCGTGAGAGCAGAATTATCGCCTTGGCGACATAATCTATCGGAGATAGCTCAAACGGCATATCCATAGACTTATACGGATAGCAGCCTATGAGATATGTGGATTTAAGTCTGCCCATAAAGCTGTTGGTCGTGAAGTTTATCTGATATTCGCCGTCGCTCTCTCTCGGTGCGAGCGTGCCGACTCTCATTATTTTTGCGTTCAAGCCGTTTGCGACATTTTCGAGTATCTCGCGCTCCGCGAGGAATTTTGCGCTTGTGTATTTCGACGTCTGCACCTGACCGTAATACAGCATATTCTCCTTGAGGTTCGCAACACTGCCGGGACGATCGAGGAACATACCGCCCACGCTCATTGTAGATACATGGACAAGGCGCGTATTCGTGCGCTTGCAGTATGAAATTATATTGCGAACTCCGTAATAGTTTACGTCCTCTATATCGGTGCCCTTTGAGAAGTGCTTTACGTTCGCGGCGCAGTTTATCAGCGTGTCCGCTTTAACTCCGTCTAACTTGTCAAAGTCGGCGGGATTGGTGATGTCGCCGTCTATTACGGTTATCCTGTCGCCGTATAGCTCGAGGATATTCTCCTCAAAGTAGTAGAAGAATAATTGTCTCAGCCTTGTCTGCGCCGGAGTATTGGCTTTTCCGCGCATCAGGCAGCACACTCTGGCGTTTTCGTTCTTTAGCAGCTCATAGAGGATATGCGCTCCCAAAAAGCCCGTGGCTCCCGTGAGGATAACGTCCCCAATCTCCTGCTTTTCGCCGTTTATAAAGCTCTCGAGCGTGTTTTTCTCAAGAATTGCGTTGATAGCGCTGTAATCGTAATCGTCAAAGCGCTCTATTCCATCGTCGTTTTGCGCCGCCTCGACAAGCCTTGCGAGTGCTCTCGGCGTGGGATTGTCAAAAATATCGCCGTAGTTGACGCTGTAATTGAGCTTTTTCGCCGCTATAACGACGCGCGTCACGGTTAAAGACGTTCCTCCCAAATCAAAGAAGCTGTCCGTCGCGGAAACGTCGTCGATATTGAGTATATTCGAGAATATGTCGCAGAAGTCCTTTTCGGCGGCGGTAACGGGTTTATCGCCGCCTGACTTCTCCGGCCTTTCCGCAATCGCAGGCTCGCCCAGAGCTTTTATATCGACCTTGCCGTTCGGCGTAACAGGAAGCGCGTCAAGCTGGTTAAAGGACGAGGGTATCATATAATCGGTGAGCTTTTTCTTCATCTCGGATTTAAGATACGCCGTGTCCATTTGTCTTGCCGCGGTGTAATAAACGCATATGCCGTCCTCTCTGCCGACCTTTTTGATGACCGCCACCGCAGAGCGTATGCCCTCTATATCTGTCAGGCATCTTTCGATTTCCCCAAGCTCAATTCGCAGTCCGCGCAGCTTGACCTGATTATCCTTTCTGCCGAGGATTACAACGTCGCCGTCAGAAGTCCAGCGGGCATAATCGCCCGAACGGTAAAATCTTTCTCCCTCATATTTAATAAACGACTTTTCGTTCTGCTCGGGAAGATTGTTATAGCCGAGGGCAACGCCCGGCCCGCCTATCAAAAGCTCTCCGACAACGCCCACCGGCAGCTTATTGTCGTCAATATCAACTATATATTCGCGATAATTGAGCAGTGGTCTGCCGACTGATATTTCTTTTGCGCCGTTCAGCTCCTTTGCGTTTGACGACACGGTTATCTCTGTGGGACCGTAGGTGTTGATAATATGCGCGTTCGTGTTTTCGCGAAGCACACTGAGGAGCTTATCGGAATATTTTTCGCCACCGGACAAGATGACCTTGCAGTTTTTCATAGCCTGCACAAACTCCGGCAGCTCCATATATACGAGCAGTCTTGACGGAGTGGCGTTAAACGCGTCAACATTATTTTCAATAAAGAACTGCGAAAGCGCCATCGGATCCTTTGTCTGCTCGTCGCTTGCAAAGGCGAGCGTTAGCCCGTTGCACAGCGAACCCGCCGTTTCCTTGAGCGACATATCGAAGGATATTGTCGTGACAGAGCCGTAGCATTTGCAGTTTTCCACGACTCGGCGTATTTGAATGTTGTGCTCGTTATCGGTGAGATAGCTCGCTATGCCGATATGCCGCAGCATTACTCCCTTTGGCTTTCCCGTTGAGCCTGAGGTATATATGATATAAGCAAGCTCCTCGGGAGAAATATCAACCTCGGGCTTTGAATAGTTATCTCCGCTTTCAAGCTTAGAAATATCTATCGTTTTATTATAGCGCTCAACAAGCTCGCCGGAGGTTATAACGAGGTCCGCCGCGCTGTCCTCGATTATGCTTTCAATGCGCTCCCTCGGGTATTCTGGGCAGGTGGGAATAAACGCCGCCCCCGCCTTGAGGATTCCGAACATTGCGGCGAAAAACGCCGACGTCCGTTCAAGCAGGATAACAACGCGGCTGCCCTTTTTAACGCCGCGCGCAATAAGGCTGTTTGCGATAACATTCGCGCGCGTATCGAGCTGAGAATATGTATATTTTCCGTCGCAGGCTATGAGCGCCGTTTTATCGGGGCACAGAGCCGCCTGCTTTTCAAAAAGCTCGTGCAGGAGCTTTATTGGCGGTTCTTCAAAGCCCGAGGAGGAGAAGGACTCTATCCTCTCAGCCTCCGCATTATCGAGCATTGATATTTTCCTCGCCCTGCATTCCGCATCGCTTGTAATTTTATCCGCGACGGCGGCAATAGCCTTTGCAAACGTCGTCATCAGCCCTTCGCTGTAAACCGCGTTGTTGAAAAGCACGTTTATACATTCTCTGCCGTTTGTCTTTTCGATATATACCCCCGTATCGAATTTAACGTGCCGCTCGCCGATAATCTCGTTTTCGACAGTATGGCCGTCTATTGAAAAATTGTCGGCAACTCCGAGCTGATACGCGTACAGTATGTGCGGCGCGTAGTTGAATTTGCGGCAAACGTCCGCGTATGGGTACGCCTCGTTCGCGACAGCGTTTTGCATAAGCTCCTTTGCCTTTGAAACAAGCTCCGCCGCCGTTACGTCGCCTATTTCAAGTCCTATCGGCAGAGTCTTTACGAACATTCCGAAGCAGTTTGCGAGCTTTACGTCCGACCGCCCGTTGCTGATAGTGTTTATATAAGCCGCGCGGCTGTTTGTAAATCGCGCGACAACATAGAGAGTTGCGGCGAGAAACAGGTGCGCCGGAGTGACTCCCGTTTTTTTGCAGAATTCCGAGACGCGCTCCATATCGAACGGAACGCTCGCAATCGCGGGACTTCCGTTTTCGGGCAAGCCCCCGAGGTCGGGCGTAAGCTCAGACGCGCCCTCGCAGTCAGAGAGCATATCGGAAATATATTTTTCAGACTTTGCAAAGTCGCCGCCGCCCCTGAATGCGGCTTCGTCGCGAACATAATCAAAATAATCGTACTGCTCCGGCTCTGCCTTGCCGCCCTCGTACACGGCTTTTACCGACTGCAAAAACAGGTCGAAGGACGCGCCGTCAAAAATAATGTGGTGGAACTCGGCGAGAAGATATACAGCCGCCTCGGTCTTTATGACCTCGATTTTAAACAGCCTTGAATTTAAAAGCTCATAGGGCTTTACAAATTCCGCGCGATAGCTTTTAAACTCGCTCTCGCTCATCTCCTTTACGGACGTTTCATATCCGTCCGAGCCTTGGCGCTGTTGAACTACGTCGCCGTCCTTTATCGTAAGTTGGGTGAACATATACGGGTGAGCCTTCAGCACTGTATTTATCGCGCCGGCAAGCCTTTGGGCGTCAAAATCCTTTGGGAACCTGTATTGGAAAGGAATATTGTAAAACGTATCCTTCGGGCGCTTCATACACTCGGAATATACGCCGTACTGAGAGTATGACAGCGGCGCGTATTCCGCCTTTTCGTCGGTATTTTCCACGGTATTTTCCTTGTCGTCCCGAACTGTTTTGGACGAAAGCAGGTACCGCACTATCTCGTCCTCTATTGAAATGACCGAGCAGCCCTTTATCAGAGCTTTGACATCAGGCTCGTACCCGAACGCCTTATTTAGCTCTACCGCGAGCCTTATTACCGACAGCGAGGTCATGCCGCAGCGTGTTATATCCGACTCTATATCGAACTCATCAGTTCCGATTATCCCTTTTATGATCGCAACTATATCGTTTTCGAGCGTGGTAAGCCTGCGTTGTGTGTGCTGTTCCGTCTGAGCGGAAACGGCAAGATCTATCTCGGGCAGTTTTTTCTTATCCACCTTGCCGTTTACCGTGAGCGGTATTGAGTCGAGGCACATTATCGCCTCCGGCACCATATACGGCGGCTTGCGCTCGGCTATGAAGCTCTCAAGGGCGGGTATGTCAAGCTCGCCGTCAGCAACAATATAGGCGGCGATATACTTTCCGCCCGACGGCTTATCCTTTGCCACTACCGTTGCGTCCTTTACGCCGTCAAAGTCGCGTATGACAGACTCGACCTCGGTAAGCTCTATTCTAAATCCGCGAATCTTTACCATGCCGTCGCGTCTGCCTACATACGAGAGATTGCCGTCGTTTAAAAATCTGACAATATCGCCGGTGTGATAGAGCGTATCGCAGTATTTGCCGCTGTCAAACGGATTTTTAACATATGTCTTTTCGGTCTGCTCCGGCCTGTTCAGGTAGCCCTTTGACACGAGCGGACCTGAAACGCACAGCTCTCCCACCGCGCCGTATGGCAGCAATCTGAGCTGTTTGTCAACTATATAAAGCCGCGCGTTGTCGGCGGGTCTGCCTATTGGGAAGGGATTGTAATATTTATCTATTTCAAACGCCGTCGTCGCTACCGTACACTCGGTCGGCCCGTATAAATTAAAGAGCCTTGCATTTCCATGCGGTGTAAAGGGAACGAGCTTTTCTCCGCCTGTCGCTATTTTCTCCGGCGCAATATCGTCGATAGAGGTCATAAACGCCCTGCCGACCTGAGTCGTCATAAATACATCGGTGATATTGTTTTCCTTGCAGTATTCGTTTATCCACATAAGGTCGAGGCGTTTTTCCTCCGGTATTATATGCTCGGTCGCCCCGATGGACAGATAAGGATATATGTCTATCATATGAGCGTCAAAGCCGTAGCTGGCATATGCGGCTGAGGCGCTGTTTTCGGTTATATTCAAAATTCTCTGATACCAGTGTATAAAGTTTACAAGATTATGATGCAGGAGCATACAGCCCTTTGGCGTTCCCGTTGAGCCGGAGGTGTATAAAAGCACAAAAAGGTCGTCCGGCTCCGGCGAAGGCAGCGCAGAGCCGTCGTCGCCGAGGCTCGGTATTTCCCCGGTCGTCAATATCTCTCCGTCATAATCCGGCACGAGGCTCAAGAGCTTCTCGTCGGAAATGAGCATTTTCGCGGAGGCGTCCTTTATCATAAACTGCAAACGCTCCGGCGGATAAGTCGGGTCGAGCGGCTGGTACGCCGCGCCGGATTTAAGTATGCCTATCGAGCATATGGTCATATATTCTCCGCGCTCGACAAGTGCGGACACAACGTCGCCCCTGCCTATATTCTTTGAGCGTATATAGCGGGCGATTCTGTTCGTTATTTCATCAAGCTCCTTATATGTATAACGGTTATCCTTAAATACGAGCGCCGTCTTATCGGGCGTTTTCTTCGCCTGCTCGCGGAACATATCGACAAAGCCAAAGCTGAAATCAACGTCTTGCTTTACCGCGTCGCTTATGGCGTTTATTCTGTTTACGCTGCGCTCGTCGGCAAGGACAATATCCGACATATCGGTCTTTTTTAACATTTCGCGGATAATGAGCGTTATCGTGTCCGCAAAGGAGGATATTGTTTCGGCTTCATAAAGGTCCGTTCTGTAATCAAAATTAAATTTATACTCATTGCCGCTCTTGAAAATCACAATAGACAACGGCGCAAGCGCACTGCCGACAGGAATCTCCTCCATTTCAACAACAGTATCGCCGAGCGATAAGGTGTTGAAACGATTCGATTGATAGGCAAACATAATATCCGTTTGAAGATCGTATTCGCCCGATAGCTTTACAAAGGGATAACGCCCGAGCTTGATAGCGTCGTGCTGAGCCTTTTGCACGTTTTCCAAATATTCCGACACCGTTTCAGCCGATTTGATATATATGGGGAGCGTGCGCACAAACATACCGACGGCGTTTTTCATTCTCTCATCGTGTCTGCCGTGGTTTGCCGTGCATATGATAGCCTCCTCCTGCCCCGTGAACTTTGCCGCCGCATACGCCACAGCGCCGAGGAAGATCGTGTTTTCCGTGACTTTTTTCTCCTTGATAAAGGCGTTTACGGTATCGACGGACAAATCCCCCGGGAGCACTCTGACAATCCTGCCGCAGGGCTTGTCCTCCGCCGCTTCGTCCCCGTCTTTGTCGGGCACAAGCCGCGATTTGACTTCATTGTCGGAAAAAATATTTTCGTAATAGGCTTTCGCGCTTTCATACTCCTGCGTATTTTCAAATTTCTTTTCATATACGGACATTCCGAACTGACCGGCGATTTCCTTTTCTATCGCTTTGCCGGAATACAACGCTGATATTTCATTGCTTATTGCCGATAATGACGTTCCGTCACAGGCTATATGATGAAAGTCGGCGAGAAGACAGAGCTTTGTTTCGGTTTTGATAATTTCAAAGCGGAAAAGCGGGCCGTTTTGCAGATCGAACGGCTTTACAAAGTCCTGCTTTGCCGTTTCAAGCTCACTGTCGGGAACGTTGATCACGGGAATATCCGCCTCATAATTGTGCGGGCGCATTAACGGCGTGCCGGAGGACGCGTCAACGCAAAAACGGAGTCCCTCATGATTTTTAACGGCTGCCTTTATTGCCTCTGTGAGCGCGTCTGCATTGATATTAGCGCTGTTATCAAACGTATAACAAACCGGTATATTATACATAGTGCCGTTTGGGTCGTTTATACACGCGAGATAAATGCCCATCTGACTTGGCGTAAGGGGATATTCGCTCATTTTTTCGGCTTCGCTGACAGCAGCCGCGAGCATATCATCAGGAATTTGCTCTTTGTAATCCATTGTTATCGCACCTCTCATTGTTATATAATTTGTTATATAATTTTTTTGATTTGATTCATTCCGAGAACGCGGGCGTATTCAAGCTCGCCGCACCTTGAGCAGAGGCTTTCCTCGTCCAATTCGGAGCTGTTATTTCTGAAGCGGACGATATAATGACCGTCCTCGAGCTTTATTCTTATATCGTTGAGCGAGCCTTTGTCGTTCTCGCTTACGGCAGCAAACAGATTGCACACCGCATCCGCGGCCGCGCCTCCGAGCTTTTCCCCGACCGCCGATTTTATCTCCGCAGTATCTGCGCCTGAGTCGACCGAGAACGACAGGAGGTCGTCCGGCTCGTCAAGCAGAAAAATATTTTTATACCTTCCCTTTGATTTTATAATCATCGCGCCTATCATTATCGCTATGACTATGCAGGTGCCGTACTGCGCCGCGTCGAACGTCATCCATATTCCCGTTATGCCGAAAAGCCGGCTGAATATATAGGCAAAGGGTATCGTTAAGACGATTCCGTTGACTATTGAAACCGTGAGCGACATAGCCTTGCGCTGAGTCGCAGTAAAATAATACATAAACAGGAAGGACATAGCCATTCCCAAAAACGACAGCGCGCTTATTCTCAGCGCCGGTATAATGACCTTCATTTCCTCGGGAGTTTTATCTCCGAAGAGCTTTGCGACTCCCTCCGGCGTTATCTCTATTATTAAAATTATAATCAGGCTCGCCGCCAAAAGGACCTTTATAGCGCATCTCATGGCGTATTTTATTCCCTCTTGGTCGTCCTCGCCCAAAAGCGTGCTGACTATCGGTATCATCGTCTGAGAGGCTCCGGTTATAAACGCCGATATGAATATCTGGCAGTTTGAGATAACCGACATCGAAACCATGCCCTCCTGTCCGCCGGCGCTCTGAATGACGGTGTTCATATAAAACGAGGTCACCGTTATAAGCATAGTGCCGAGCGCACCGGAAATTCCCGTGGTGAAGAGGGAAGCACATTCGTGCAAAAAGCGCTTCATATTCAATAAAATCCCGAAATCAAAGTGGAGCGTGTTGTGCTTGCCGAAGAAATGTACGAGCATTATGCAGAACGAAACAACATTTCCGATCACGGTAGCTATTGCGGAACCGGCTATTCCCATTTTTAACGGTCCCATAAGCACGACGTCCATAATCAGATTTATCGCGTTCGATATTATTATCAGATTAGAGGCGAACTTCGGTCTGCCGTCGCTGCGTATGCAGTGAACCGCGCTCGGCAAAAGAAGTGAAAACGGCGTGCCGATGATATATGGCAGATAATATTTTAACAGCTCGCTTTTCAGAGAGTCTATCGGTGTGAGTAATGAGGCTATCTCGTTTGTGAAAATTAGCTGAACAGCCATAAAGACAACGCTCAGAAGTACGAGCAGCGTCGTGCCGACGGTAAACGTCGCGTCCGCTGAGGCTTTATCGTTTTTACCCTTTGCGTAGGAAATCAGCGTTGACGAGCCGAGTCCGAATAGTATGGTGGTGGAAAAATAAAGCTGGGTTACGGGCGACAGCACGTTTATCGCCGCCATAGGAACGCTGCCGAGCATATTGCCGACGAGTATTGAATCGACCATAATTGCGATATTGTTTGCCAGAGCTATTAATATAGTCGGGAGAAAATATTCAAAATATTTTTTATTTACGATTCTTCCGTTTCGTTTTAAGGCGTTCTTCGTCATTATATCTCTCCTTATCGTCGACTCTAAAAAGCGCGTAACGCGGCATAAATTCAAGACAAATATACCATATTTTTTGAATTCATGTCAAGGAAATTGGATTAAAAGCTCATATTTTGGGAGTGAAATTGGTTTATAATTGTTGACAATGTTAAAACGATATGATATTGACATCTACTTTGAATGTGCTGTGCTTTTAATTTTGTTTTTGTTTTTATTATCTTTTTTCATTGATTAACCTCCATGTTTTTCGGTAATGCGGTTGCCAAACCATTACCATCTTACCCTGAGGTTTTATCTTTTTCAACACCTTGGACTCGCTTACAGCTCGCCCCTCTTTTTTCACTAAAGCGCTTTTTCGCTCCCCCGGCAGAACCGGGGGTTATTTCAACTACAATTAAAATCGGAGCAACGCTGCCTTGCTTGCAAGGCAGCGTTGCTCCGATTAAAAATTATGACGGTATCGTCAGCACCCAACCGACCTGAATGAAGTTAGCGGTCATGTTGGGATATTTACTTTTATTTGCCTCTACTATTGCGGCGACTGTCGTACCGAATTTACTCGCTATTGCTGTCAGGTTGTCACCGGACACAACGGTATATGTTCTTGTCGAGGTTGATCCGCTTCCATAAAGAAGCTCGTTGACCTTCTTTTGTACCTCGTCGGGATCATAGCCCGCCGCCTTAAGTCGCTGTATTCGGTCGTCGCCGTTGCCCCATTCGCCGGCGAGTACCTCCTGAGCAATTTCTTCAACTGATTTCAGACCGCCGTTCTGACCGGCGAGCAGCTCCTCTACTCTCGCCTGAACCGCGCTGGGATCGTATCCGGCTTCAGTGAGCCTTTGCCTGCGCTCGGATCCGTTGCCCCACTGTCCGGCGAGTACCTCTTTCGCCAGCTCGTCAACCGTCTTTGTAGGCGTTGACGGAGTCGTAGTACCGCTCTTTGGGAAGTTGTTGAATCCCTTGCTCTTTATTATTCCCGAATAGTCAATATATGACCAGTCCATATCTACATCGCCGTATATTCCGTTTACACGGCCCGAACCGCTGTATTGCCACATTCCGTAGCTTCCGCCGTAGTTGCATCCTGAGCTGTATTCGGCGACCCAAAGCGCGTAATTATCTTTTACGCTCGAGGATATATGAGTCGTGAGCGGAGAGCGCGACATATAAAGTCCTGTGAAGTATCCGTTCTTTTCAAGCTCCGAGCAGAAGTTGACAACGAGAGCGTCGCAGAATGCTCTTCCCTTAGCAAACTGGCTTTGTTCCTCAAGGTCGAAATATATCGGGAATTCAAACTGTTTCCCCTTGATTACCTGCAAACACGCCTGAGCCTCTGTAATTGCGGCATAGGTTGTTGTAGCGTACGAATACCAATATGCTCCAACTTTTAATCCCGCCGCCTTTGCGCGTGAATAGTTCTGCTCAAAATACGGATCCTTTTGCGACGCATATGAACCGTATCCGGCGCGTATGATTACAAATTTAACTCCGGCGGCTTTAACCTTGTTAAAATCAATATTCCCCTGATACTGAGATACATCAATGCCCTTCATCGGAGTTGGATCGGTTGGATAGGTTATCGACGGCGAGGATGTGGGCGCCTCGGTAGGAGCTTCTGTCGGAGGCTCGGTCGGAGCAACAACGTCGCTGTTTTTCGGGAAGTTGTTAAATCCGCCCTTCTTAATAATCGCTGAATAATCTACATATGACCAGTCGAGGTCAACATTGCCGTTAATTCCGTCTATTCTGCCCGTCGAGCTGTATTGCCACATTCCATATGAACCGTTGTAATTGCACTTTGACGCATATTCAGCTACCCAAAGCGCATATCTTTCTCTATTGGCGGCTGTGATATATGTAGTAAGCGGTGAGCGCGACATATAAAGTCCTGTGAAGTATCCGTTCTTTTCAAGCTCCGAGCAGAAGGTCTGAACGAGACTGTTGCAGAATGAGCTGCCATTTGCAAACTGGCTTGCTTCCTCAAGATCGAAGTAGATCGGGAATTCAAACTGCTTTCCCTTGAGAACCTCTACACATGCCTTCGCCTCTGCCAAACCATCTGCTAAGGTTGTCGCATATGAATACCAATATGCTCCAACCTTTAGTCCTGCCGCCTTAGCCTTTGCGTAGTATTCCTCAAACATAACGTCCTTCTGAGAGGCGGATTTTCCAAGGCCCGCGCGCAGAATGACAAATTTAACTCCTGCCGCCTTTACCTTGTCAAAGTCAATCGTACCCTGCCATTTTGAAACGTCAATACCCTTCATCGGCGTTGCGTCCGTCGGATATGTTGCAGCCTCAGTAGGCGCCTGAGTCTCCGGCTCAACAATTTCGGCTCCGAATTCGCCGGTATTCGGCTTAAACCAGATTGTAGCTTTAGTGTTGGCGGCGCTTATTTTCAACTGAATATTGCCGGTTGAAACGCTCTTGTCGGTCGCTACAAAATCAGTTCCGTTGCGTGCTATTTTATATTCGTATGTACCCGAATTGAGACTCGGATAAACCTTCTCATAGCGATTTGCGGCTGAGTTTAATGTCATAAGATTATTGCTGTCGAGCTTATCCCAGTTGCTCCCGCAGAGATTCTGACCACCGACAACTACAAATGTAGGAGCGGTCAATTCCTCTCCACGCTCGCCTGTGTTGGGCTTGAACCAAATCAACACATCGGTGCCTGTCGTGTCAACATTAAACCGAATATTCCCGGTAGAAGAGCTTGCGTCAGACGCGACAACATCTTGACCGTTTCTTACTATTTTATATTCGTATGTATTTGCCTCAAGGACTGAATATGACTTCTCATAGCGTTCTTTGGCGGCATTATAGACCATAATATTATTCTCGTCCGTATTATCCCAATTTGAGGTACAAAGATTTCTGCCGCCCGTTATTATAAATTTCGGCTCAATTATTTCCACACCGCTCTCGTTTTTGCTCGGATCATACCAAATCGTCGCGTTTGAGCCGGTTACACCAATATGGATCTCAAAGTTGCCGGAATCTGTATCCGGATTTGTTGAGACAAACTCAGAGCCGTTTTGCACGATCTTATATTCATATGTATTGGCGCTGAGCGCATAATAAGATTTTTCATATCTTTTCTTTTCGGAATTGTAGGTCATAAGATTGTTATCATCGCTCTTATCCCAAGCAGTTCCGCAAAGGCTGCGATCTCCTGCTACCGTAAGCTTCGGCTCTGTCTGCTCATCCGTCGGCGCCGAAGTCGGCGGTTCGGTCGGCTTCTCTGTCGGAGTCGGAGTAGGCTTTTCAGTTGGAGGGTCTGTCAGCTCATCCGTTGGCAGCTCGGTTGCCGGAGGATCGGTCACAACCGGATCGGTTATCGGATCGGTCGCCGGATCGAGAGTTCCTGTAAGTATCAGTATACCTACGATATGCTTTTGGATTAAAATTGCGTCGGCAATGCTGATCATTCCGCTTTCATCAACGTCCGCCAGTAATATTCCATCTCCGCTGAGAAGAAGAATTCCAACGACATGTTTTTGAATCAAAATCGCGTCGGCTATTGTAATTTGCCCGTTTTGATCGACGTCACCAAATAAGAATGTTAATCCTGATTCAACAGGCTCGGCTGATTCGTAGATATCCAAAGCCGCACCGTTTTGGTAATCCGCAGTCTCCGCCGCTGAAACAGGAACGCTGATTGCGCTGAAAATCAACAAAATTGATAACAGTACCGCAATCCTTTTTTTGACCATATTCATCTTAGACACCTTTCTTTCCTAGTATTGATTGACTGCGAGTTATATTAGCTCGCAAATCCTGAAAATATATTTTATATTGGCCATATGTATGACCAATATAGCTGACGCTTTTTCAAGCGTCAGTAATTACAATTAGACGGGGAAATTTACATTGAATAAGATAATTGCAGAATAAAATCCGCCGCACACTCTGCCCATAACGAGCAAAGCGGTGCGTTGCTCCGATTCAAATGTAAATCTTATAATTTTACAGCGTCTAAGAATACGGTCTAAAAATCCTTCAGTATTACCCATAAAGTTAATAATTCAAAACTGAAGGCTGCGCTTATATTACCCCCAAAATTATCCATTCATTTACCTTTTTAAAATATATTTTAAACAGAACAGAAAGCATTAAATATTAACGCGGTTTTCGAAAACACATAAATCATCATAAAAACAATATGACAATCGAAAAATTTATTTTTTAAAAGGCCTGTCCAAGGCGAATTTATTGAGGATACGGGGAGAACGAATTTCTTCGCTCTCCCCAACTGCTTAGGAAGTCTTAGGAAAAGGCTAAATCAAATTAAACATCTGATATTTTGAGAATGCGTGGGGAGCAGACTGCTGTCAAGAGCAACATAGTTTACAAATTGTGAAGAGACATAGTTTACAACACAATGCGCCGTTTTAGTGGAGTTTACTTGTCAAGGTGGAGAATAAAATATTTTTGCCAGAAAATATTTTATTACTA
>CANPZK010000039.1 GCA_947588875.1 uncultured Clostridia bacterium | reverse complement strand
CGATAGCCCCGTCCTTGTTGACGTGACCTACGACGATTATAGGAACCTCAAGGCTCTTGGCGCAGCGCATAAGCATATTGGTACACTCGCGCACCTGCGTTACGCTGCCCGGAGATGAGTTAAGCTCCGCTATGCTCATCGTCTGAATGGAGTCGATGACCGCCAATTCCGGCATTTCCTCTTTTATCAGCTCGCATATCGTCTGGCAATCGGTCTGCGTGTACAAGTATATATTTTCTCCCTCTGGCGCTTGGACTCCTCGCCGGATACATACAAAACCTTTTTTCCCTCTCCGCCGAGATGATTGCTGACCTGCATAAGAATGGTGGATTTTCCGATTCCCGGGTCGCCGCCTATAAGCACGAGAGAACCCTTGACAAGTCCGCCGCCGAGCACGCGGTCAAGCTCGTTTGAGCCGGTCGAGGAGCGCTTTTCGTCGTCGGTGTCTATCTCCTTTATGAGCTGCGGCGAAGAAAAAACAGACGTCCTTGAGCTTGGCTGTACCGCAGGCTTTACCGTTTCCTTTATTTCCTCGTTCATGCTGTTCCATTCTCCGCAGCCGGGGCATTTGCCGCACCATTTTGCGGACTCGTACCCGCATTCTGAGCATATATATACGCTTTTGAGCTTTGCCATTTATTTCACATCCTGTATGTTGTTATTATAGTATTTCATAAATCCGTCGAGTATCGCGACGGCTATCTTGCTTTGATATGTATCGTCCTTTAACAGAGCCAGCTCGGAATCGTTTGAGATGAAGCCGCACTCGACTATAACGGCGGGAACCTGCGCGTTATATAGGAGATAAATATTTTTATCGGCTGGCTTGCACTCCCTCTCGTTATCCGGCTGAATATTTGACACGACCGAGCCCCTTATGCTTTCGGCAAGGCGTTCGCTTTCCGGCTTGTTCGTCGAATAAAATATCTGTGTCCCGCTGTATTTCTTTTGCTCGAACTTATTTTGATGTATGCTTATGACGATGTTTCGGGAATCGCCGTTGAAAATGGCAAGGCGGTTTTTCATATCCGACGACTTTTTTTCCTTCAGAGAAGTGCAGCTTTCGTCGTATATCGCTATATCCTCTTCCCTCGTCATAACGACCTTTACCCCGTTTTGCAGCAAAAGGGATTTGAGCTTCAGCGCTATTGAAAGGTTAATATCCTTTTCTACGGTATCGTCCGCCGCCACTGCTCCGCCGTCCTCTCCACCGTGACCGGCGTCTATTACGACCGTGACGAGCTTATCGTTCTCGTTTGCCTTTGCGATAGTTGTAAGGCTGCTGTACGCGGAGCAGGTCGAGATTGCAAAGGCAAGGGCGCAAACTATTAAAATAAAAATGCAGAACAGCTTTTTAAGACTAATAACCAATTTATCACCGCCGAAACTATGTGTGTGATAAATTTTATGTCATTGATATATAAAATATGTTATCGCCTGTCTTTATCCCAGAGTATCAGCCGCCTCATCGCGCCTATCGCGGCGCTCACGGCATTTTTCATATCGTGCGATTCAATATCGCCGCAGCCCGAGCTTTCTCTCTCCTGATTCCATATTGTATTCAGCACGGCTCCCGCCCTTATCCCTCTGAGCGCGGATACGACGAACAGAGTGGAGCATTCCATTTCGGACGACAGCACCCCGCACATTTTCCACGCTTTCCATTTTTCGGCAAGCTCCGACGAGACGGCGCTCGATTGAGGCGAGTGCTGACCGTAAAACGAATCCTTTGACTGCACCGTGCCGATCTTGTATCTGTAATTGCATTCCTCGCATTCCTGCGCGAGAGCCTGCGTCACTAAAAAGTCGGCGGCGGCAGGAAATTCGATTGGGGCGTATTCCCTTGTCGTGCCGTCCATTCTGACGGCAGCCTGAGCAATTACTAAATCCCCGGGAAGAACGTCTAAGCTCATACCTCCGCAGGTTCCGACGCGAATAATGGTATCTACTCCGATATTATGAAGCTCTTCAATCGCAATCGCGGCGGAGGGGCCGCCTATGCCGGTCGAGGTTATCAACACTTTTTCTCCGCAAAGATAGCCCGAGTACGTTTGAAATTCGCGGTTATAAGCGACGAGCGCGCAATCGTCAAGACAAGCTGCAATTACCGGCACTCTTGCCGGATCTCCGCAGATCACGGCGTAACGAGCCGAATCCTCAGACGAAAGCCCTATGTGATATTGGATTTCGCCGTTCATAGTATCGCTCCTTCCCGAATTTATAAATTATGCTTTGTGATTTATATTATATCATATTATCGCGCAGGTTGGAAATAATATTTTCGAGGTGATAAAATTGACAAATATAGAAAAACTGGACGGCGCGGCAAGGGAATACTTTTATTCGCTCCCTCCCCTGTTTCAGGAACAGATAATAGAAAGCGGAGTGACCTTTAATTCCCGCGAGGAGATAGAAAACTACTACAACGCGGCGGTGAAGGAGTCGTCATCTGAAAAATAAAATGTCAAAGACGGCATACGCGCATATAATGGATATTAGATAACGATGAAAAAGAGATGATGTACTTGGACAAAGAGTTAAGTCTTTTAAATTCGCTGAATATAGGCGAAAAGTGCGTTGTTAGGGGCTTGACGTCAGAGGGCAAGGAAAGGCGCAGAATGCTCGATTTGGGATTGATACGAAACACAACGGTCGAGGCGGCGCTCAGAAGCCCGTCCGGCGATCCCGTCGCATATTATATCAGGGGCGCGTTAATAGCTCTTAGGTCGGAGGACGCGGCAAAGGTGCAGGTTTCTGCACTGTAACGATATAAGGCGGATATAGATAAAAAAGCTCACGGCTCGAAGAATAATGCGCCGTGAGCTTTTTGTAACAAAGAGATTTAACGTGAATATTTTATTAGCAGACATAATATCAGAATATGGAGGTGTAGACTTGGGGAGAAATGAATTTACGGTGGCGTTCGCCGGAAATCCCAATGTTGGAAAAAGCACCGTTTTTAATAATCTGACCGGTCTTAATCAGCACACGGGAAACTGGAGCGGAAAGACGGTGAGCAACGCGTTCGGGTGTATGAGCTATAAAAATATAACCTACACGCTTGTGGATCTTCCGGGAACATACTCTCTGCTTTCCGGCTCAAAGGAGGAGGCGGTCGCGCGGGATTACCTTTGCTTTCAAAGCCCAGATATGGTAGTGGCGGTAGTTGACGCGACCTGCATTGAGAGAAACCTCAATTTGGTATTGCAGATACTTGAAATAACGAGCAGGGTCATAGTATGCGTAAATCTTCTTGACGAGGCGCAAAAGAAATCAATTTCGGTTGATTTGAAGGAATTGTCAAGGCGTCTCGGAGTGCCGGTTGTCGGGAGCAGCGCGCGCAGCGGCAGGGGTATGAGTGAGCTTAAGGAAATGATATACAATATGACGGTGAACGAAAGAAAAACATATGTTGATAAAATAATCTACTCCCCCGAAATCGAAGAAGAGGCGGAAAAAATATTTGAAAAAATCAGGCAAAAATGCAAAAGCGACAGGATAGCGCGTTTTTTGTCGCTGAGACTTTTAGAAAATGACGAGGAGTTCAACAAGAGCCTTGAAAAAAGCATAGGAATAAGCGTTGAAGCGGGCGTACATAAAAAGGAATACAAAGATATGATAGCCGAAGAAATTATTAAAACCGCCGAGCGCATATTTTTGTCAGCGGTCAGCTTTAAAAATTCGGAGTACAATAAAAGGGATAGAAAAATAGACAGAATACTGACCTCAAAATCCACGGGTATACCGATAATGCTCCTCCTGTTCGGGGTCATATTTTGGATAACCATTGTCGGCGCAAATTATCCGTCGCAGTGGCTTTCATCTCTCTTTGAGAGTGTCAATCAATTCGTGCGGGATACTTTGACAAATATCGGTACAGATAATATGTTAGTGTCCGTTATATGCGACGGCATATTAAAAACGACCTTTTGGGTAATATCGGTCATGCTGCCGCCTATGGCTATCTTTTTTCCGCTTTTTACCATACTCGAGGATTTCGGCTATCTGCCGAGAATCGCGTTTAATCTTGATAAATATTTCAAGCGCTCCGGCACGCACGGAAAACAGGCGCTGACGATGTGTATGGGCTTTGGGTGCAATGCGTGCGGGGTTACCGGGTGCAGAATAATCGACTCGCCAAAGGAGCGTCTGATAGCTATTATCACAAACGCATTGGTACCGTGCAACGGCAGGTTTCCCTCGCTGATAACCTTGATAAGTATTTTTTTCTCCGCGTCGCTTGTGTTTCCGTTTAATTCCATTTTGTCCGCCCTGCTTTTGCTTTCGGTCATAGTGCTTTCTGTTTTTGCAACTCTCGGTTTGTCTAAGCTCCTTTCCTCCACCGTGCTTAAAAGCGAGCGTTCGTCATTTACGCTTGAGCTGCCGCCGTACAGAGCCCCGCAAATCGGCAGAGTAATAGTTCACTCCGTCAAGGACAGGATCATATTCGTATTGTGGCGCGCCGTTGCAGTGGCGGTACCTGCGGGTCTTATAATCTGGCTTCTTGCAAATATATATATAGGCGATTCCTCCCTGCTCAATTATTTCACCTCCTCTATTGACGGCTTTGCGAGAATTTTCGGCTTGGACGGCGTTATACTCGCGGCGTTTATTCTCGGCTTCCCCGCCAATGAAATAGTGATGCCCATAATGATAATGGCATATACGAGCAATTCATCTCTAATGGAGTATGACAGCTTAACACAGCTGCACGCCTTGTTCACGACAAACGGCTGGACTGTTGTTACGGCAATTTGCGTGCTCATATTTTTCCTGTTCCATTTCCCGTGCTCGACAACCTGTATCACAATTTACAAGGAAACAAAAAGCATAAAGTGGACGATGCTCGCCTTTATCCTCCCCACGATTTTGGGGCTGACAGCCTGCTTCCTTATTTCAAATATCTCAAGGCTGATCTTTATGCTTGCCGGCTGAAATTTATTTTTTAAATTTATTTTTAAATTTATATTAATTTTCAAAAAACTACTTTCTTTTTAACTTTGATAATATATAATTAGAGTTAGAAAGCGATGTGGTAGCAATGAATTTTGTTTATAGAGTGGCAGAGTTTTTCCAGGGCAGATACGGTTTAGATAAGCTGTGCTACTTCCTGATAATATTATATTTGATTCTCGGCGCATTAAATTTATTCGTCCAGTCGCTTATAATAACTGTTATTGCTCTTATAATAGCCGCCTTTGCATTGTTCAGGGTATTATCGAGAGATATCAGCCGCAGGCAAAGAGAGGCACAGATATTCGAGGGCCTTTTAAACAGATTTCTATACTTTACCTCATATTTCAAGCAGAAGATTTTGCAAAGCAAAAACTACTGCTTTCACAAATGCCCGCACTGCAAGGCAAAGCTCAGACTGCCCAGAAAAAAAGGCAAGCATACGGTATGCTGTCCGCGATGCAAGGAAAACTTCAAAATGAAGGTTTGGTTTTAGCGGCTTCAATGGCTTCAATTATTAAACGGTCTAATGCAGAAAGAAATAGTATAATAGTGTATTTGGAGGCGGCGTCAAAGCATGGCGCCGCCTCAGATTTTAAAAAATAGCGGTAGTTGAGCCGCAAGGAGAAACGAGAGGAGCTTCGCGGCTCAAAAATATTTTCATTATTTTCCATCTTATGCTTGAAAGTTTTACCGATAATTGGTATAATTGCTTTCGGCAGTTTTTTCAAAACGAAAGGATGATAAATTTGAAAAGATTCATAACACTTTTGTCTGCGGCTTCGGCTGCCGCATTCGCTTTAACCTCCTGCGCACCGGCAAACGGCAACGGCCAGCAGCAGGCCGGCGGAATGAATAATATGTGGCTCATACTTCTCCTCTACGCCGCAATATTTGCCGCTATCTATTTCTTTATGATAAGGCCTAACTCAAAGAGGAAAAAGCAGGAAAAGGCGATGCGCGATAATCTCGAAATAGGCGATGAGATTACAACTATCGGCGGAATCGTGGGCAAGGTTGTCAGCATTAAAGAGGACACGGATTCATTTGTGCTTGAAACCGGCGCGGACAGAACCAAAATGCAGTTCAAGCGTTGGGCTATTTCTACGGTTGATACGATCAAGGACGAGCCTGAGAAATCAACCGCCTCAACGGAAACAAAATCAAAGGGATTTTTCGGGAAAAAGAAGGACTCCAACGAAGAAAAAAAATAAACTACGAATATTTTCCCTCGACAATTAATACCTATGGATTGTAAAGACAATTCATAGGTATTTTTTTATACGGGGAGTTACAAATATGGATATTAACAAGAGTGTAAAAGGAATTGTAATAGGCGGTATCAGCGAAATCGTAGTATGTATTTTACTGTTTGTTTTAACGGCGTTTGCACTGACTAAGGCCGGCTACATACCGGACGGTATTATCGCAACTGCCACGACCGTATTGAGCGCGCTAAGCTGCTTTGCCGGCGGCTTCATCAGCGGCAGGATCGTCAAAAAGACAGGTATGCTCGTCGGAGCCGCATCCGGCTTTTTACTGTTCTTTATTCAGCTTGCAATCTCTCTTATAACGGGAGCGTTTTCGCCCACGGTTTTAGTTCTGATAAAGGCGGCGGCGCTCACCGTAAGCGGAGCTATCGGCGGTATTTTCGGGGTCAACAGGAAGGAAAAAATATAAAGCTGAGCCGCGAATCGTTTTTTTTGATTCGCGGCTTGGTCTTTTTATAAAATTATTTTACGGAGAGAAGATATTTTTCAACCGAGGCTGCCGCAACGGCTCCGTCTGCCGCCGCTGTTATCACCTGCCTGACGTCCTTCGCTCTAACGTCTCCGACGGCAAATATACCGTCTGCGCTCGCGCGGCACGCCTCGTCCGTTATTATATAGCCTCCCTCGCCCAGTTGTACAATGTCTTTAGCAAGGTTGCTGTTCGGCTCCATTCCTACCGCTATAAAGACTCCGTCCGCCTTGATTTCATTTATACCGCCGTCGAGCTTATTTTTCACTTCAACGCTTTCCACCCGTTTATCCCCTATTATCTTTTCGACGGTCGTATTCATTATAAGCTCTGCATTGTCAAGGCTCTTTAATCTGTCACATAAAATTTTTGCCCCGCGAAGCTCGTTCCTCCTATGGATAAGGTAAACCTTCTTGCAGATTCGGCTAAGAAAGATTGCATCTTCAAGCGCCGTGTCGCCTCCGCCTACTACCGCGACGATTTTATCCCTATACAGCGCTCCGTCGCAGGTCGCGCAGTAGGACACTCCTCTGCCGGTGAATTTATCTTCGCCGGACACGCCCAGTTTTCTATACCTCGCTCCCGTCGCTATTATAACGGTTCTGCTTTGCAGAGTTTCCCCTTGTTCAAGTGATATTTCCTTATATTCTCCGCAATTCGATATTCCCGTTACCTTATCGGTTATAAATTTCGCGTTATAGCTATCGACGTGAGCGCGGAATTTTTGCGCAAGCTCAAATCCGCCGATATTTGGTATTCCGATATAATTATCGACCTCGTGTGTATTTATTATCTGTCCGCCGCTGAGCGGCATTTCCTCTATTACGAGAAAGTTGAGCATTGCTCTGGCTGCATACAGCGCGGCGGATAGTCCCGCCGGACCTGAGCCTATTATAACGGCGTCGTACATTATTTTCACCTCAATTTCGTTTTTCTTCCTTAATTATATATTCCCCGATAAGAAATATATTAATGCACGGCAAAGCTGCCGCAGCAATAATATCTCTCAGTCTGTGGCAGGCGATGGGGTTCGGGCGGCGACCTGCGCGGCGCAGCCGCGCAGAAAAACACGGCGGAGGAAAAATCCTGCGCCGTGGCAAAGCCTCTCCCCCGCCGTGTTTTTCCGAGGCATTCCGCCGCGGCGGAATGCCTCGGGTCGCCGCCCGAACAAGCCCGATATGAGTACATATTAAAGACGAGTCGCTGCGGCAGCTCTCCCCGCCAAACAATCCAAATGAAAAATTACTCGCTGAAAAGCGGAGTTGACAGATACCTGTCGCCTGTATCCGGTAAAAGAGCGACTATCGTCTTGCCCTTGTTTTCGGGGCGCTTTGCAAGCTCTGTCGCCGCCCATACTGCCGCGCCCGATGAAATGCCGACAAGCACGCCCTCGGTCTTTGCTATTCTGTTGCCGACGGCGAACGCGTCCTCATTCTTAACCGGTATAATCTCGTCATATATTTCCGTATTCAGTGTTTTCGGAACGAACCCCGCGCCTATTCCCTGAATCTTGTGCGGACCGGGCGTACCCTTTCCAAGCACCTGGGACGTTTCCGGCTCTACTGCCACTATCTTAACGTCGGGCTTTTTTGATTTAAGATATTCGCCCACACCGGTTATCGTGCCGCCTGTTCCGACGCCGGCAACAAAAATATCGACTTCGCCGTCAGTTCCCTGCCATATTTCGGGACCGGTCGTCGCCTTGTGAATAGCCGGATTCGACGGATTGACAAACTGCCCGAGGATAACGGAATCCTTTATTTCCCGATTCAGCTCGTCAGCCTTTTCGATAGCGCCCTTCATTCCCTTTGAGCCATCGGTAAGCACAAGGCTCGCGCCGTAAGCCTTCAAGAGGTTTCTTCTCTCGACGCTCATCGTCTCCGGCATGGTCAGTATTACCTTGTAGCCCTTAGCCGCCGCAACGCTCGCAAGACCTATACCCGTGTTGCCGGATGTCGGTTCAATGATTGTAGCGCCGGGCTTGAGCGTACCGTCAGCCTCAGCGTCCTCTATCATAGCCTTTGCGATTCTGTCCTTAACGCTTCCGGCCGGATTGAAGTACTCGAGCTTCGCGACAATTTTTGCGCCGAGTTTGTTTTCCTCCTCGTAATTTGTCAGCTCAAGCAGCGGAGTTGAGCCTATTAAATCCGTTATGCTTTTGTATACTGCCATATAAAACATTCCTTTCATAATAAATTACCGCCGGTGGTGCGGCATAAAATATGTGCAGTTAAGTTCCTATAAAACATATCGTTTTAGTATGTTTTTGGGATTGCTTTTAATATACTCCTTTTTTTCCCTTTTGTCAAGCTAAATTTAAAAAATAAAGCGCGGGCGAAAATATTTTTTCCGTCAGCGCTTTATAACGTCGTCTTTACAGCTCATTATATGCTATATATATTAATCCATATACTATATTTATGCGATTTATGCGGCTTAATCCTTTCGTTCGAGATCAAACTGCGCCTCATTCGCTTTGAGACTAAGCCTTTTTCCCCCGTCCTCTGTCGTATAATATCCGTCAAAAATGAGGTCGTTGTCACGCTTTATCTCAAAATGCCTCGTATCCTTATTATATGAAAATAATATATCGCAGTTCTCTCCGTTGAGGTTCATCTTTCCGTCGCAGTCAATAATATCGCTGTCGGGAATATTGAGGTAGAGATAAGGCTCCTCACAGACATATTCTCCCTTTAATTTTTCTTCCCCGCATCCAACAAGCAGAAGCACCGAGCTAAGAAGAAGTATCAGCGCAGCAGTCAAAACAGCTTTTCTTTTCAACAAAATCAACTCCTATTATCTATTCTACACTTAATTTTAGCATAATGCCTTCTATTAGGCAATATCCTTCATGCAAGCGACACACTTCAGCAAAATTCATAATTATCTTGTGGTATATATAGTTATAGAATATTTTTGCAGGCATGGAACAAAATAGATGATGTAGGAGCCAAAACCGAAAAAAAGGCAAATTTTTCATAAAAAATTACATATGTGTATCAATTTTCGCTCCGTATGGTAACATCTTTGTAAGAAATGTCAATTGATTGTTTAATTTCATTGATGTATAATTTGTAGTTGTATAAGGAGGTAACATTTATGTCATCAACTGAACCACAGAATAAGAAAGGTCTTAACAAAGCTGAGAACAAATCAAAGAAAAAATTCACCTCAACTAAGTTAAAGGCCACAGCCTGCGCGATTCTCGCCGTTGCGGTGGGTGCGGCAGGAACATTCTGTATAAGCGGAGGACTTAGTACACCGAAAATGACAACACGCTCATTGGCTTCGGCTATGTACGTTAACGCTATCAATCCAAAATACGTAGACAGGGTAACAAGAGCTTACACTGAAACAGAACCGCCGACGGAGGCTCCCACCGAGAAGCCGACCGAAAAGACGACTCAAAAAGCAACTGAAAAAGCAACCGAAAAGAAAAACGCCAAGGAAAAGGCGACAGAGAAAGCGACGGAGAAAACAACCGAAAAGCAAACAAACGCTCCGACAGATCCGAAATCGGACGCAACGGAAAGCAATACTTACACTATTCCGGAAAACACACAGAACGTTCAATTCGGCGCTAATCCTGACGCACAATCCAACAACGACACAGGCAATACAAACAACAATTCAGGCAATCAAAGCACAGGCAGCCAGAATAATCAGAACAATAACAACCAGAGCTTTGTTACAGACCCCGTAACAAACCCGCCTGCGACTGAAGCTCCATCGGTAGATAATTCACAATCCTATCAAAATCAATGGAATCAGGGCTATCTGATGGCGATTGATAATCCCGATCCTAACTACCGTCCCAGAGCGATAAAGCTGTCCGCTCAGGACCGCGACCTTGCTTGCAAAATAGTAATGCGCGAAATGGGAAATACAGGCTTTATAGGAACCGCGCTTGTTGCACAGGCTCTGCGCGACGCTATGAATCTTGAGGGCTTCACCTCGATACAGCAGGTCGTAAATATGTACGGCTATCAGGGTCCGACGAATTACACACCGAATCAGGACGCGATTGACGCCGTGAGCTTCATTTTCGACCAGAACGGCAGCGCCGTTCAACACAGAGTATTGTTCTTCTATGCGACATGGATAACAAGCTCGTGGCACGAATCGCAGAATTTTGTCTGCGCTTATGATTGTGGATATACCACCGTAAGATTTTTTGACAGATGGTATTGATAAATATTAAAAATTAATTTTGGACTAAATTTTCCGCTTAAAGCGACCTCGGCTCGTTCGAGGTCGCTTTTTTATGACGGCTTTTATTATTGCGCCGACCCATCTGTAATATCGGTGAACAAATCCCGTGTAATTCTTTCTCCTTTTTCCGAACACAAAATAAGAGCAAAATTTAACCGAACTTAAAAAAGAAAAAATTTTTGCTTTTAGGTTCAGTTAATGTTTCTTTGTTATGATATACTTAATGAAGTAAACGGGATTTTCCGCAGTACCTTGCAAATCAACGCATAAGAGAGGTTTTTTCTATGAGAATTTTATTGGCGGAGGACGAACTCCCCCTTGCGCGGGCAATCGTCAAAATCTTTGAAAAAAATAATTATTCGGCAGATGCTGTTGGAAACGGCGAGGATGCGCTGATGTATCTGGAATCCGGCAATTACGACGTCGCGGTGCTTGACATCATGATGCCGAAAATGGACGGCATTACCGTACTGAAAAATGTGCGGGAGTCGGGAAACCGAATCCCGATCCTGATGCTTACGGCAAAATCCGAAGTTGACGACAAGGTGTTGGGACTGGACAGCGGCGCCAATTATTATCTCACAAAGCCCTTTGACGCAAAAGAGCTGCTCGCCAGCATACGCGCCATCACCAGAGGGCGGACCGGAACGGATTCTCATCTTGCGTTCGGAAATATCACTCTGAACCGCGCCACCTTTGAACTCTCCTCCCCGTCCGGCAGCTTTCGCTTGGCGAATAGGGAGTTTCAGATGATGGAAATGCTGATTTCCAACCCGCATCATATTATTTCCGTAGACCGCTTTATGGAAAAAATCTGGGGTTATGATACCGACGCGGAGGTCAGCGTAGTTTGGGTGTATATTTCCTATCTGCGCAAAAAGCTGACCGCCCTTCACGCCGACATTCAAATCAAGGCATACCGCAATGCCGGATACTCTTTGGAGGAAGCGACATGATACGAAAACTTAGGATTCAGTTTATTGTTTTGGCAATGCTTTCACTGTTCCTGCTCCTGACGGTTATAGTTGCGGGCATGAACCTGTTAAACTACCGTTCAGTTGTCAGTGATGCGGACGAGGTGCTGTCTATCATCTCGCAGAACCGTGGAGTATTCCCCAATACGGACGGCAGTCAAGGCCTCGGCGGGCGGCGGCCGCACGGAATGTCCCCGGAGCTGCCTTATGAGTCGCGCTATTTTTCGGTACTGCTTGGGGACGACGGTGCGGTGCTCCGTGTGGATACCAGCCGCATAGCGTCGGTGGACAGCAGCGAGGCGGCGGACTATGCCAGAGCCGTCGAACAGAGACTCTCCGAAAAAGGCTTTTTCGGGCAGTTTCGTTACATTAAATCCTATGAGGATATCGGCGTTCGAATCTCCTTTTTGGACTGCGGGCGCAAGCTGGACGCCTACCGTAATTTCCTGCTCATCAGCATTGTAATGGCGTTAGCGGGATTCCTCGTCGTCTTTTTTGTTATTGTGTTTTTCTCCGGAAAATTTATCCGCCCCATTGCCGAAAGCTATGAAAAGCAGAAGCACTTTATTACCGACGCCGGGCACGAGATCAAAACGCCGCTGACAATCATTAACGCCAACACCGACCTACTTGAAATGGATATCGGCTCCAACGAGTGTCTCAGTGAGATTCGGCAGCAGGCAAAGCGATTGACCGGGCTTACCAACGATTTGGTCAGCCTTGCCCGCATGGAGGAATCGGAGCAGACAATACCGATGATAGAATTTCCGGTTTCCGAAGTGGTGCAGGAGGCAGTTGCGCCTTTCAATGCGCCTGCGCAGGCGCAGAATAAGCAGTTACTGTGTATAATACAGCCCATGCTTTCGATGAAGGGAAACGATAAGGCGATCAGTCAGCTTGTTTCGCTCCTTCTGGACAACGCGCTGAAATATTCTCCGGCGGGCAGCGTTATCTCCTTGGAGCTTGTGCGGCAAGGCAAGCATTTGGTTCTCTCGGTATGTAACACGACTTTTGAGGAAATCCGCCCGGATCAGCTTTCCCGTGTATTCGACCGCTTCTACCGAAGCGACCCCTCCCGTAACTCGCAGACCGGCGGACACGGTATAGGCCTGTCGATAGCTAAGGCCATTGTAACGGCGCACGGCGGCAAAATCACCGCGCAGACAAGGGACGGGCATTCGTTTTTGATTTCGGCGGTGTTTTCGGCTTCCAAAATATAAAGATCAACAGGACGGCAAAGCATTTCTCTTGCCGTCCTGTTTGTATTGCCGTTACAGATTGTTTTTATTTATTACTTTCTCTTGCTGTTTTATCTTGCTTTTAAGTTCAGTTAAGGAAAGCGCGCTACAATTTTAATATGATTTGCAAGCCGTCTGAGCTGACAGCGGCTAAGACACAAAAGAAAGGACGAGCAACCAATGTATATTATCAAAAACGCGCTCAAATGTATAGGGCGCTCAAAAGGAAGAAATATCTTAATCGGCATTATCGCATTGGTGATCGCCGTTTCCGCCTGTATCGGGCTTTCGATACGGCAGGCGGCGGAAAGCACCAAAAACAGCACACTGGAGGGAATGTCGGTTACGGCAACGATTTCCTTTGACCGGCAGGCAATGATGCAGGAAATGCGTCAGCCATCCGACGGCGCAGTGACAGACGGGCAGGAGAGCGGAACGCAGGATCGTGCGTTCGATAGGGAACAGTTCCGTGATAAGATGAACGGCGGCACGTCGCTCACCTTGGACGAATACCAAACCTATGCCTCGGCCAAATCGGTACAGGATTTTTACTACACCCTGACCGCTTATTTCAACGGCTCCGACAAGCTGGAGCCGGTCAGCAGTGAATCGGAAAGCGAAGCTGCAAGCGAGCCTTCCGCCGACGCGCCGGAAAACGGAATGGATTTCGGACGCGATAAAGGCAACCGAATGGGTAAAATGGCAAGCGGAGATTTTACGGTAATCGGTTACAGCGGCGACAACGCCATGACTGAATTTCAGTCGGGAACAATGTCGGTCAGCGACGGCGCGGTTTTTTCAGAGGGAACAGCGGAGCGTCAATGTCTGATCTCGGAGGAATTGGCCGCCTATAACAATCTTGCGGTGGGCGATAAGATTACGCTCACAAACCCCGACAGCGAAACGGAAACATATACGCTGACCGTTTCCGGCATTTATAAAAACACGGAAGCCAACGAGCTGTCTGTGCCTATGTTCGGCGTTGGGCAGGATCCCGCCAACCGAATCTATATGAGCGCCGCGGCGCTGCAGGGCGTGCTGGACGACTCGACCTCCGTTTCCAAAACGGTGACCGATGAGACCACCGGTCAGGAGAGTGAAACCGCGATTAACGGCTCCCTATCCGCGACCTATGTATTTGCAGACGCCGACGCATATCATCGCTTCGAGGAAGAAGTCCGCGCACTGGGACTGGACGATTCCTACACCGTTTCCTCTGCCGATTTGACGGCGTTTGAAAACAGCCTGACTCCGCTGAATACTCTCAGCACGATGGCGGGCTGGTTCCTGCTGGTTATACTTCTTATCGGCGCGGTTATTCTTATCGTACTCAACATTTTCAATATCCGTGAGCGCAAATACGAAATCGGCGTTCTGACCGCCATGGGTATGAAAAAAGGGAAGGTTGCCCTACAGTTTCTGACGGAAATTCTTGTCGTAACTATGGCGGCAATCATTATCGGCGCGGGAATCGGCGCAGTCAGCGCGGTTCCGGTCACCAATGCCCTATTGGAGGGTCAGGTAGAAAGCCAGCAGTCGTCCCAGATGCAAATGGAAAACAACTTCGGCCGCGGCGGGAACTTCAAGGGCGGAATGCAAAATATTCAGCCGAACGGACAAAATGCCGCCCCCGACAATATCTCGGACGGCGGAGGTCACGGCGGATTCGCCGCATTTGGGCAGAATGTATCGAACTATATTACCGAGGTTAATTCGGCTATGAATTTGACAGTGCTTTTGCAGCTGCTCGGAATCGGCATTTTGCTGACGCTTGCCGCCGGTGCGGTATCCGTTCTGTTTGTGATGCGATACGACCCGTTGAAAATCCTCGCAAACCGTGATTGAGAAAGGAGAAGGAAAAATGGAAATTTTAGCTTTGCAGGACATCTGCTTTTCTTACGGAAAGGTTCCGGTGTTAAAGGACGTAACCTATCGGTTTGAAACCGGAAAAATGTACTGTATCATCGGACGTTCAGGCGCAGGCAAAACCACGCTGCTTTCTCTGCTCTCGGGGCTTGCGTCGCCGAACAGCGGCAGTATTTTATACGACGGGAAGGATATAGCCAAGCAGGACAAATACGCCTTTCGCAGTAAATATATCGGCGTAATTTTCCAGAGCTTCAATCTCATAACCAAATTTACGGCGGTTGAAAACGTGATGCTGTCCATGGATATTTCCGGCATCAAGGGCGTAAACAAACGTCAAAAGGCTATGGAACTGCTCGCGGGCGTCGGTTTGGACGAGGACGAAGCCAATCGACGGGTGTTGAAGCTCTCCGGCGGACAACAGCAGAGGGTCGCTATCGCGCGGGCGCTGTCCTACGACCCACAGATAATTCTGGCAGACGAACCGACGGGAAATCTCGACGGGGAAACGCAGAAGGAAATTATGGATATTTTCCGAAGCCTTACAGAACAGGGAAAATGCGTGATTCTGGTCAGCCATTCTCCGGAGGTCGCGGCGGTATGCGATGAGCGATACGAGCTGAAAAAGCTGTCCGGCAAGAACAATCCGAAAGGAAGGGCAGTCGGTTGAGTATGGCTGATGCCTCAGATTCTCTATGTTGCTGAATGTTTCCCGAGCGTAAAAATAATTTTGCTCGTTAAAGATTAGGTGTATATAAAAAATTGCCGCCCACTACTGCGTAAAACGAGTAGTGGGCAACTGTATAAGGGTTTATGTGAGGAGATAACACTCCTCTCAACATTATTCTATAATTTATTATATTTTTTGTCAATACAAAATTCACATTTTTCGACAAAATTAAATGAATACAACTTTCATTAAAGTCAATACAAGATTCACAGTAGTGAAAATTCTATTTTTAGCTATTGGCACGGTTTCGCCTGTTTACTCCAAGCGGAATCGTGCCATTGCGCTTTCTATGACCTGATCCATATCATAGTATTTGTACTCGGCAAGTCTGCCGCCGAATATGACGTTTTTCTCTTTCTCCGACAACGTCTTATACCGCGCATACACCTCGGCGTTTTTCTCGTCGTTTACGGGGTAGTATGGCTCGTCCCCCTGTTTCCATTCACTGCTGTATTCGCGGCTTATGACAGTTTTGGGCAGCTCGCGACCGCTTTCGTCCTTGCCGAACTCAAACCACTTATGCTCGATAATTCTCGTCCACGGCGTTTCGCGGTCGGTATAGTTTACTGCGGC
>CANPZK010000038.1 GCA_947588875.1 uncultured Clostridia bacterium | reverse complement strand
GCATCTCCTGCACCGTCTTTACAAAGCCGCTCGCCTTGTGCATTCCCTTCGGAGAGCCGGTGTCGAGCCACGCCATGCCTCTGCCCATGAGCGTCACCCTGAGCTGACCGCGTCTGAGATACTCCTCATTAACCGAGGTTATCTCGATCTCGCCCCTTTCCGAGGGCTTGACATTTTTCGCAATTTTCACCACGTCGTTATTGTAGAAGTAAAGTCCCGGAACCGCATAGTCAGACTTAGGTCTTTGCGGTTTTTCCTCGATTGAGATCACTCTGTTATTCTCATCAAATTCGACAACGCCGAACGCCTTCGGGTCTTTAACGGGATAGCCGAATATTGCGGCGCCGTAAGTCTCCGCCTGATTCTTTGCATCTTCAAGCACTTTTGTAAAATGCTGACCATAGAACACATTGTCGCCCAAGACTAAGCAAACACTGTCGTTTCCTATGAAGTCCGCGCCCAAAATAAACGCGTCCGCAAGTCCGCGCGGCTCGTCTTGAACGGTGTAATCAATATGTACTCCTACTCGCGAGCCGTCGCCGAGTAAGGATTTGTAGTTATCGGTATCCCTCGGCGTAGAAATTATCAGTATATCTCTGATCCCCGCCAAAAGCAGCACCGACAGCGGATAGTATATCAACGGCTTGTCGTAAATAGGCAAGAGCTGCTTTGACACGGTTATGGTATTCGGGTAAAGCCTTGTACCCCGTCCCCCTGCCAAGATTATTCCTTTCATGTTATTCCTCCAGCTGTTTCTTTATTTCCTCGAATTTTTCAAGCGCGTGCTCTATACATACGTCCATATTGTAATATTTGTATTCCGCAAGTCTTCCGCACAAAACTATGTTCCCGTACCTTTCGGCTTCCTCGAAATATTTTTCATAAAGCCTTACATTTTCCTGCGCAATGATTGGATAATACGGGATGTTGCCCTTCTCGGCGTCTGGATTATATGGAAGCGGGTACTCTGTCGCCGTCATTGATACCGGCATATCCTGATCTATACCGTAGGTCATTTTCTTGTATTCTGTGCTGCGCGTATAGCCTGATGCCTGGGGATAGGAAATTATCTCGCTCGGCAGAATACTCTTCCTGTTTTCATAAGCGTACTTTATATCAAGCGACCTATACGGCAATCTGCCGTATTTCAGTCCGAACAGCTCATCTATCGCTCCTGTGAATATGAGAAGCTCAACCGGTTCCCCGTCGTAATTTATCTTTTTCTTTTCCTCGTCAAATTCAATGTATTCAAGAGCGTCCGTATTGAGCTTGATTTCTATATTTGGATGGTCGAGCATATTTTTAAAGAGATTTGTAAATCCCTTTTTCGGCAGATATTGAAAATCCTTGTTCAAGTAACGCTCGTCAAAATTCATCGCCATGGGAACTCTGTCGAGCACGCTCCTGTCAATATCCTCAGGATTCAGTCCCCACTGCTTCGCGGTGTAGGTTCTGTAAGCCTTTTCAAACAGCAGGTTGCCATACTCGCGGATGTCCTCGTCGTCGCTTTCCGTCAGTTCGAATATAGGAACTCTGTCGCGGCCCGCAAATTCCTTGCGCATTTTTGCAAGCAAAGCTTCGGACTTTTTCGCCCCTACAAGCTGCTGCAAGGTTTTGAAGTTAAACGGAAGTCTGACATAATTTCCGTCGATAAAGCTTAAAAGCTTGGTATCATGCGGGAACAGCTCCGCATACTGCTCAAGAAACTCAATTATGAAATATTTGTTTGTGTTGAGAAAATGCGGTCCGTATTTCTGAATAAGTATGCCGTTTTCGTCATACTCATCATACATATTTCCGCCGATATGCGCTCTTTTTTCTATTATCGTCACCTTGCGACCGCATTCCTCGGCAAGCTTCCTCGCCAATATGCTCCCCGAGAATCCGGAGCCTACTACAATAATTTTATCCATTTACGTCCCCTTCATTTTTAAGCCACTCGGCTGTCTTTTTTATGCTTTCTTCAAAGTCCGCACTGCACTCAAAACCCGTGTCGTTGTAAAGAGCGTCGAGATCGATTAAATCATAATCAACAAATGTATCTTCATTCATTCCACCAAAATCCAATGACATATTGGGGCATAAAATATTTCTCATTGCGGTTATATTTTCTTTAAATGTAGAAATTACTCGATGTCCAATATAATAATCACGAAATGATTTCCCTTTTTCGGCAGACGATATAATTCCATTGACAGTATCGTCAATATATACCCAGTCATTTCTATTGTCGCCTTTAACTAAATTGAGTTTTCCGTTTTTAAGCATAGTGCGTATGATTGTATTTACAGCTTTATCCGATTTATCACCAACACCAAATGTATTTGTTAAAATTATTTTATTAAAATATATATTGTTTCTGTATGCTATGGATGCGCACATTTCTGCGGCAGCTTTTTTTGCACTGCCATATATATTAATCGCAATATTATTACCGTTAATATCGCGCATATATTCATAGCTTGATGCACAAAAAATAAAATGACTGCATTTGTCCTTTATATTATCCAGTGTGTTTACGGCCGCTTTGATATTGTTGATTTGCAGCTCGGTATTGTATAAATCCGCTCCTTTGAGTGCTCCTCCCCACGCTAAATAAAACATTACGTCCACGTTGGAGTCTGTTATTTTTTCAGACAAATTTTCTTTATTTAAATCAATACAAACCGGAACAAAACATTTTGTATCGTTAAATTTTTCAAGAGCCAAAGGATTTATATCTACGCCATAAACCTTGTACCCTCTTTTTAATAATTCTTTTGTCAGCGCTCCGCCGATAAATCCTCCGGCTCCGGTTACTATCGCTTTTTTCATGTTTTTCCTCCGTTAAAAGTTTACATCGCTCTCGCTAAGCATCGGAGCATTTCTATCCTTTTCCGAAACAATAGGAGTAATGTCACCCCAGTCTATGCCAATATCTGGATCGTTCCACGCAATTGCGCGGTCATATTCGGGATAATAAAGCTCATCTACCTTATATTGAACCTCGGTATCATCAATAAGCGACATACATACATGACCGAAACCCTTTGGTATATAAATTTGCTGTTTTGTTTCAGCATCGAGATATACAGAAACATACTTCTTATATGTAGGAGAATTTTTTCTAAGATCAACGGCAATATCTAATATTTTGCCCCTTGTGCATCTTAATAACTTTGCCTGTGCTTTAGGAGCGTTTTGAAAATGTATTCCTCTGATTGTGTATTTTTTTGCAGACAAAAGATGATTGTCCTGAACAAATACATTGTCTATGCCAATACTTGACATTGTTCTTTTTGAATATGATTCCATATAATACCCTCGATAGTCATAAAAGACCTTTGGGGTAAGCAGTAACACTTCCGGTATTTCGAGCTTTTTTACTTCCATATTTATCCCTTTACCTCTTCCACGAGCTCCGCTTGTTTTACTATCGCTTTATAGTTCTCTTTTCTGACGGCGCTGTCGTTCACGCATTTACAGAAATGATTTATGGACTTTTTAAACGTATCGTCAGCCGGAAGCGATATGGTTTCGCTCCCGTCCGCCGTCTTTATCTCTGCAACAGGCTCAAAGCCCGCCGGCGCTGTAAGTATCCTACCGGTACTTAACGTTCCCTTGCTCCCCCAAACCTCGAGGTCGCACTTGTAGCTGTTGTCCATACCGAAGCTCACCTGCGCTGTTACTCCTGCGTCGTTGACAAGCGCCGCGCTCCCGTAAATATCGACGTCAAACCCCTCGGTTGAATTGAGCTGAGAGTATTTGATCTCAGCGCTCTCTCCCAAAAGCATGGAGGCGAGCTTCAGCGTATATCCTCCGCAGTCGAGGAGTGCTCCGCCTCCGAGGGATTTATTGTAGCGGAAATCGTTTTCAGACCTCCGCGGAAAGCCGAAAGCGATACGGTAAAGTCTTACATCTCCCAGTTTGCCGCTTGCAATTATTTCCTTAATTTCCTCAATTTGCTTATGAAAAGCAAACATATAGTTTTCGTGTACGGCAAGCTCCTTTTCCTCCGCCAAAGCTATCAGCTCTTTAGTATCCGCCGCAGAGGTAGTCGATGGCTTTTCGAGGAAGATGTGCTTTCCACTTTCAAGGGCAAGTCTTGCCCATTTAAAATGCAGAGCTGGAGGCAGGGGAAGATACATCGCGTCCACCTCGTCGGATTTTATAAGCTCCGTATAGCTCGAAAAAACCTTGCCGCCGTATTCCGCCTTAAACGACTGCGCCTTCTCGGCTTCTCTTTCTATAAGTCTGCTGTCAGCGGCAGCCGTGCCGAACCACTCGTCTGCGCAGGCGTATGCAACGCCTATATATTCCGCGTCCCCGCACTTTTGAATTGCCGGCATAAAGCGGCGAAACGCTATTTCTGACGGACAGATTATCCCTATCTTAACCTTACTCAATATCACCACTCCAATACCGATAATAAATTCCGAAGCTGTATATTCAGGCAGTTATTCACCTGGACAAGCTCGCTCAACGTACGCAGATTGGTCCAGAAATACCCCTCGGGCAAAGACTGTATCTCATCCTCCGCAATTTCGAGTACTACGTTTCTGTTTTGCTCATGGTAGAATCTGCCGCCCTCCTCCGAAAGAAGAGTGTCGAAAATCACTCCGTCCTTTTTATTGAGCTTGTCAAAAAACAGTCTGTCAATTTCCGTATCTACGCCTGAGTGAATATATTCGCGCTGAACGGTTGGTCCCAACTCTATTCCGTCAAAGCAGCCGACCTCATGACGGGCGCAGACGAGAAACTCATACATACCGTTTTTAATCCGCATTATCAGTCCGAATGTCGCGATACCCGTCGCCTCGAATAGCGGCTGGGTCCAATGTCTGACCTCGCGGCCCTCAATCTCTATATCGCAGAATACCACCTTGAAGCTGTATGGCTTATCGCACACAAGCTCGTTATTCTTCATGTGCCAGTTATCAAGCTCCATAAGCGGAACAAGCTCCGCCCTGCCGCTGTCAAACATCTTATAGTTATTTATGTACTGATATATATCGGGCAGATTTTTAATTTCAGCCATCGCTGAATTGCGCATCTCGGGCTTGTCCATACGGCTCAGATATTCGCTTTTAAAAACCGGCAGGCAGGAAAGGACTGTTCTTGTGTCCATATTGACAAGATTGTCATAGCGCATCAGCTCTTTGATTTGATTAAGCGTCATCCACCTGTGACTTGGCAGAACCTCGATTTCCTCATCGACTCGGATCACGATATTGCGATTGCGCTTTTTCAAAAATCTTGACGACTGCTCGGATTGTATCTGATCGACGATTATCTCGTATTTCGAGGCGTTTATGAAGTAATCGAGATATGCCGGCTTCTTTCCCCCGTGCTTTTGTGTAAAGTTCGACTTCGTCGCTTGAATAGTCGGCGAAATTTGAATTTTATTTATATTTCCCGGCTCGATCTTCGCCTGCATAAGATAGTGGGTCTCGCCGTCAAAGTCGCGGCATATAATTCCCAGATAACCTATCTCGTCCTGAATGATTATCGGCTGTTCGAGCACCGTCCGCCCGTCCTTGACCATTCTCAGTCCCGACACGGTAAAAAAGCTGTTGTTCCTGCTGCGGATCACTCCCGCCTCTTTGTCGTAAAACCAAAAATCGGAATCCTCCAGCCGGTTTTTATGTATCGAAACATGAACGCTCTCGTTAAGCCCCCTGACCCATTCGAGGAGCTGCTCCATGGTGTTTAAAGGCATATTTTCACCTCATGTCTTTAATAAAATTAAAGGTTTCGGCAATATCACTACGTTTAATAATGAGATAGAGTATGTAGCAACCGGCGTAAACGATCATTCCAACTAGTCCCCAAAACCAATTGCATACTATAAAAATCACTGTCATGACAAGTTCAATTATTATGTCTTTTTTAACGGTAATTGATATATGCTTTGCAAGCATAATCTCGCAAAGGATGCATCGAAAAACCAGCACGACAAGAATTGAAAAAATAGCTGCCGTAACGCTGTTTAGTATAAGAGTCGCAACAGCAGTACAGACTGCACTTAATGCCAAAGCCACCATATTGCACTTCATAAGAAGATTTTCAAGACGAAGAGTTTTATAATATGTATTCACTAACAACGACATCTTACTTTGATATATGCATATAGGGAACAAAATTGCGGCGTAGCGCATGCTTTCCTTATATTGAGGAAGCCAAGCGTTTAAAATTTGCTGAACCGGATAGTACATGATTAGCGCACCGAACGCCAAACCGACAAGAACCATACTAATAACGCGGTAAAGATATGGCAGCTTATCTTCGCTTGTGCGTCGTAAAGTCGGATACATAACAACTGAGATAGCGTTTATAGCGGTTAATATTAGATTGGAAACAGTCAATGTTACGGAAACTTTGCTGAATGTTGCAATATCCCAATGATTTTGCACTCCAAAGCGTACTATACCGATGATTAGCATGTCGCAGAGCTGCGCCAGCATGAATTTAAAGCCAACCGATATATTTTCTTTTATTTCCGGCATAACTTCACGTAATGTGATAGTTTTTGCTCTGATAATATCGCGGCAGTAAAACATAGCAATTAAAAGTGAAATATATTTTGCTATGACATCAATAACAACAAGAAGTTCAAAGCCTCGATATCCCGCAAGTACCAACGGGACTGCTGTAAACACGTAAATAATTCTCTCGGATATAACGATTATTGCGTATTCTTTAATTCGCGCTGTAGCTTGTAGAATAAAAGTGATGAACCAACGCAAGCACAATCCGATAGCAGCAATACAAACACAAGCTATAACATAGTGCTTATTTACATCCGGCATAAAAAACAATGAGCCGCAGAAAATAAACACATAAACAACTATTTCAAACAATCCCAGCAGACGAAATTGAGTGCTGTATAACGACTTGTCTAATTTGTCATAAAAACGTCCGCCTATGCGAAGATATATCCCATCACAAAGACCAAGATAGGAAACGCCGACATAACTTGTATAAAATATATAAAGTTGATAATATCCGTATTGTTCGACGCTTATAAGCTTGGGAATGACAAACGCTATTATGACAGATATCAATAATGACAAAATATTTGAAATAAATGTATATGAAAAGTTTTTTGTAAAATCAAGAAATTTCTTTTTCGCCATAGTTTTGTCACTCTTCTTTTTCAATCTGAATAATTTGATCTATCAGATGTCTCGGTGAAAAACGTCCGTCGTAATGATAGTCAACCGGTATACGTTCCTTTACCCATTCCCAGTCAATGTCTTCGGGCTTTTCGAATACATGTATATAATCAGGATTGTAGAAAGGGAGATTTACTACATTTTTATTGTTTGTAAGCAGTTTTTTATTGTAACAAACTGCTTCGTAATAACGGAGAGAAGCGCCGGTCTGTATATCAGTAAGTACCTCTAAAATGCAGTTTGCGCACTTTATTTCTCTTACAACATCCTTATACGGTACACGATCACGATATGATGGATATATTATTTCATCCTGATATTTTCTTTCTTCCTGGGGAACATCTGAAATCATGTAATAAGCCGATATATTGTTAGATTTAATTTCATCAAAAATATCAAGCAACTTTCTAACTCTGCCTTTGTTAACCCCGATAAAATATAGGTCATATTTTGTTGTTGAATTAACGTTATCCAATAGCATAGAATAAAAATGATCACTAAAAATAAAGTTATATTTTTCTACATCAGAATTATTTATGGTAATTATTAAATCAAAATGCAATTTTTCATCATAGTATTGATTAACTCTCGAAAAACGAGCATCATCCCAAGCGTCTTGTGAAAATAAGATATACTTAACATCATATTCATTGCGCTTTTTCTTTAGATATTTAATATCAATCGGATAAAATCCGGTAGAAATAATATAATATTCAGTATCGTGATTCCACTTTATATCCTCTAAGGTGTATTTCCATAAATGCTTTAATGGCAACTTTATAATTTTATTAAGCTTCATGCTGAAATGAATTTTTTTTAAAAACTTAAGAATAAAATTGTTTGGTTCATGTGACCATCCATTAAGAACAATAACTCGGTTGTCATTGAGTAAATCAGATAAAATATCTGATGCATGAGAGTTTTCATTTTTAAAAATCATAATAAACTGTCTTTTTTTACTCATATTTGCATTTTACATTCCTTTTTTTAATTTAATAAGTGTGACCATAACAAAAAAGCATTGCTATAATATTTATATATTTTGATAATCCTTAACAATCAATTTGTAATAGAAGTATATTTTCTATTTTTTTACATTTACAAGTTCTCTCGTGCGATTATTCGAGGTGTGAGAAATAGGATAATTAGCATACGTAGAACAGCAAGAAACAATAAGAAACAAAAGTATCCAAAATACCGAATAATTGTAATTTCCGATTGATATTATTTGCGCGGCAATACATATGATTAGCATAATTTTAAGAGAAGAAATATTGGGGTATTGCGTATTATTATAATTGACATGTGTTAATATCTTTGTCCTCAATATACTTATAATGAAAAGCAAATAGCACAATATACCGATAACGCCTACATTTCCCAACAATGTAAAAATAAAGCTGCTTCCTCGTATATTCCCTAATCCAATTCCAATGCCGTGCGTATCTTCAAATGCCTGTAAGCAAGCCTGATTCCAAGTATCTCTAATTTTTGCAGATGTAGAAGATGCTTTTTCAATAGACGCTTTTATGAGTGAATCCCATAATCCGGTATAATTAATAATTATGCCTAATATCAAAATGCCAATTACCAAAAGTGATAACGCCTTCATGATTCTTCTGAAATCTTTTAGTTGAATAATTATAAATAACACTACAATTAATGAGAGAGAGATTGCTGTTGTTGACAAAGTTAGAATAATCATAACAAAGACTAATATTGCTTTTAATAAATCCTTCGTATTATTTTTCCCTGAAATGAATTTAAATAGGTAATAATATAAAATTGGATTTAAAAACCCTGCAAAGTATGAGGGCTCCATGAAACTGGAATGCATTCTATTTACAGTAATATTCACTACAAAGTGTGTATAATTATAATATGCAATACTATCAGATGCGGTATTGCTATACACAAGATTCTCAAGAAAAAATATTCTTGGAATTAACCCAAGTTTAGTAGTGTATTGCCATACCCCAATAATTAAAACAATCCAAAAAGCTGAATTAATTAAATTATCTAAATCAATTTGATTAAAAGGTTTCTCGTTATATAATAAAACGGCTGTAATACCATACAATAATAATTCAAACAACCCATAAAATGATATTTCGCCTTGATAAACAGAGCGTATATTTGTTAGAAATCCATTTAAGCGATGTATGCTTAGCCCGCTGAATAATTCGGATGCAAGTACACTTATACATAGAAAAACAACCCACATAAAAAGAAATACATAAAAAAACTTCGGTATTTTAATTCCTTTTTTCCCTCTGCATATACAACCTATAATATATATCAGGCAACTGAATGTAAGGGGATTAACCACCGCATTCCCGACGATAAATATGGCTCCCGCTTGAAATAGTCCGGATAAAAAAACACATTTTATAAGGCTTTTTTGACTAACTATTCCGGAAATAATAAGAATTAAAAACCATATTATTCCGAACATTGTGACTTGCATATTTTCACCACTCTACTTAGGTCAATTAACTATTAGACATTGACCGATAAATCTCCATTATTTTTTTTGCTGAATTTTTAATATCATATCCGGATTCTTCAACATCTTTTGTATCAGCTATTCTTTCATTTTTTTCGGATAAGGAACAAATCAAATCAGCCCAGTCGTTAACCGGAGCACTCAGATTTAATTTATAGAAATATTTTGATACATTTGCACTATCAGGTACACCGTCAGAAGCTACAACCGGAAGAGAAGCAGCCTGTGCTTCAATTGCAACAATTCCGACTCCTTCTTTCAAAGAAGGGAAGCACATTACATCCATCCCCATCAAAGCAGAAGGGATATCTTTTGTTGTTCCGTAAAATATTACTTTTTCTTCAAGCTTTAAATCACTGACCATATTTTGAATATATAATTTTTCTTCCCCTTCTCCAATCAACAGCAATACGCTATTAGGAATCTTTTTTGCAATTTCCGAAAAAACTTTAATAAGAAATTCATGATTTTTTAATTTGGAAAGTCGTCCGATATGTCCAATTACAAATTTATTTTCAAGACCGTTTTGTTTGCGAAATATTTTTCTTTTTTCCTGAGAAAAGGCATAAGCATTTAAATCAATTCCGTTTAACAAAACACAACTGTTTGAAGCTTTTGTATTTTTAGGCCACATATACTCGGCGGCCTCCGGTGAGCAAGCTAAAAAATATGTAGGAGCCCATCCAAAAAAACTTTTAATTAAAGGCAATATATGTATCCTGAAGGATGACCAACTAGTAATACTATGCGCATGTATAATCACATTTTTAACTCCGGCAAGCCTTGCAATCAACGCATTCAAATATATTGCAGGGTCTGTGCCATGAAAATGGACAATATCATACGGATATTTTTTTAATGCAGAATATAACCTGCGCTTTCTGGTTATTTTGCTGTCATTTTCTTCAAAATTCATATAATATATTTTTGAGCCCAATTCAGTAACATAATCATCATAAAATCCTTTTATATTTTTACTTGCGAGTAAAAAATCAAAACAAACAATATCTCTGTCAATATTTTCTAATAAAGAAACAAGCAGCTTTTCAACTCCCCCACTTCCTAATTTGCCCAATACATGTAATACTCGTATTTGTTTTGATGCTTTAGTCATAATATTTACCTCGTTAATAATAATACTTGCCTTATAGAAATTCTTTATTAAACATTAAGATAATATTTTTTGAATTGTTTTCATATTTTGACAAGTAATATTCCATAGTTTTTTCTGAGCCTCAACGAGACGCTTGTTTGTTTCAACGTCGTTGAGTTCATGAATCTCTGTAAATTTATCAATTATTTGTTCACACAGCGTATTGGGATTTGATGTTATATCAATGTACCAATCTAATGCATCAATATCTTCCAAAAACCATTTAGTTTTATTTTGATTCCCCAAAGAAATAATCTGACAATTCACGCCAAATGGAATCCATATTCCGTGTCCCCTCATTCCGATTACAATATCCATATCGTTATAAAATCTCATGATTTTTTTCATATCCCATGTCGAAATATCGCAGAATTCATATGGGAAAGGGTATTTTTTTAAATATTTCAAAAATGATATTTCCGGGTACATATGCGTAGCAAAATATACCTTATATCCCTTTTGTGAGATTTTATACATAGCTTTAGCGATTTGATCAAGAATCAACTCAGCCTTATCTCCCAATCGTAAAGTCAAACGATCTAACGCGACATTAAACGCTACATTCCCCGTAGTTTTTTTGGGCGGGATATCGGGATATATATATCTCGCAACCATTGTCGGACAAGGTTGATATACAACCTTCTTTCTTAGTTTATCGTCATCAAGAAACGATTGAATTTCTCTTACACTTCCATTATTCCTCAAACCAAAAAATGAACTTTTTTCAACAAGTTTTTTTACATTTGATTCAAATAGATTACTTCTTTTTTGACCTCTAAAGTCATTGTAACCTATAGCAAAAAGAATTATAGGCTTTTTTATTTCATCGTATTGATTTTCAGAGCAAGCAAATTCCCAGTTTGAAATATCATTTTTATTAGCATCAGGCAAAAACAAGCCGCCTCCGCCAATAACAACACCATCAGTAGAATTTAAGTCTTGGATATATTTATCGTTAACTCTCGCGGTTACTTTTTTTAGTTTCCATGAAATTTTTTCAAAATTCAAATTAAATAAATCTCTAATAGCCGTTGATAATGCTGTATCTCCGGCATTTCCGGCAGAATAGAGAGTAACATGAGATAATTTAAGGCTGTATTTTGTGCGATGGTTTTTCAAAATTTTTAGTGGCTTTCTGATATTCACAATAAATTTCATGTATGTTCGGTGAAGATTTTTTCTTAAATTATTCATTAATGTCTCTCTCCTATCACTTCATCCAAATCCACTCTCTCGAAAACCTCAAGCTTGCCGCCGCGCGTTGCATTGAAAATCTTTATATTATGCTTCCTGCAATATTCCTCAGCTTTTTGATAGGCAAAAAGGGTACTTTCGTAGTTTTGGACTGTTGCGTCGTAGGTCTTACCGTTAAAGTAATTTTGAACTGTATCGTCCTTGTGTATCTTTCCTCGCTTGTCCCTTACAATCGAATAGCTGAAATCCACACCTAACAAATATATTTCTGAAAATCCCATATAAATTGCGAGCTGAATAGCTGTGAAAGTAACTGTGTAGCCATTAGAAAAGGACTTGGATATATCCTCGCTTATATGTATTGACTTGTCGTTCCATCTGTTAATTGCAAAATTTGCCTCTCTGCATATGCCTATAATATTTTTTGAAGCCTTACGAGATCTAATATTTCTGTATTCTAAAAAAGAAATCGTGTTTTCAAAGCTGCTTATTTTCTCCCAGTTTTCATCAATAAAATTTCCGTCATTGGCTATGTAAAAGGTTGGGCGCCAATCGGTCTTGTCGTAAATATCGTATATTCTGTTAGCGCCAAAGGTAACTTCATTTTTGAGCCTATCGAGATCATCGGTTTTTAAGCTTGGCCCGTTGCCGATTATAAAACATCTCTTTCCCTTATATGCGTCTTTCATCCCTGCTATTTTTTTACTGAACTCCGACCGTGAATATTCATCAACGATTCTTTTTTCTTTTGAAATCACATACGGTTTTGAAATTGCTCTGACACAAGGGTTGTATTTTACTCTATATTTGATAAAGCTGGAAAAATTATTATTCATTTTATGCTCGCCTCTTTCTGAAAATAATGAAAACCTAAGCTCTTAATCAAAAAATACAAACATAATTTAGCTCGGCGTATGAAGTAGATTAAATTTTTATTATTTTAAAAGGTATATTGTTGCTTGTAAGGGCATTAGCGACCGCAGCAACAGCGTCATCGCTAATATATTTTCTGTCGGGTAACGGCAATCTCAGGGATTTATATTTCTTTTCCGATAAATTGTGTATCTTAAAAATTTCAATATTTTTTATTCCAAGCCGCTTTATGGTTTTTATCACAAAATCAAGATTTTCCGGTGTATCGGCAATCGAATGCGCGCAAGGGATCCTCAAGCATAAGCTTTCGGTATTTTTCGACACGAGGGAAAGATTATTCAAATATAATTCCATATCGCCGCCGAGTATATTTTTGCATATCTGTGGTATCAAGGATTTCATATCAATATACCAGCAATCAATGTAATATAAAGCCGTTTTAACCGTGTCGGGTTCCGCAAATAAAGACGTTTCTATGGCGATGCTTATTCCGTCGGACTTTAGTTGCTTTAACAACGGCATATACTCGGGGAACTGTATCAAAGGCTCGCCGCCGGACAGCGTTATTCCTCCGCCGTCAATATAAAACGGCAAATCTTTTTTCAGCTCGGATTTAAGCCTTTCAAGCGTTATATCATAACCGTAATTGCCCGCCGCTTCACTGTCGCTAAAATACGGCTGAATTTTATACAGCATATTTTCCGGATTTGAACACCACGGGCAATGTATTGAACAACCCTTGAAAAAGACGGTAGTTCGTATCCCCGGCCCGTCGTTAAGGCAAAATCTTTGTATATTTGTAATCCTAACCAATCTCTTTTTTTCTTTTTCCGTCATGCTGTTTTTTCCGCCGCGATAGCCCTTTCAATTAATAAATCTTTATAATCCGACGGCAAATCGTTGAAATATGCGCTAAAGCCCCACACTCTTACGATTAGTCCGTTATATTTTTCGGGGTGCTCTTTTGCATCAATAAGCGTATGACTGTCCATCAAATTCATCTGCATTTGAAAGAATCCAACCTTAATAGCTCCGCGCATAAATATGACAAACTTTTCTTTATTGTTTAAAATGAATTGCGGCGCTAAGAAAAAATCTACAACATTTCCGTTGAACCTTTGATTTTTATAATTTATTTGCGACGCAAAATTAACGACCTCAGTATATCCGGCGTTCATGCAAGAAATATGAGTGTTGTAAGGATCTCCGAATTTTCTGCCGGAAAAATCCGCCGGAGAATGCTTGCAGACCATATTATATCCGGGAGAGCTTAGTCCGAATTTTACGGTTCCGCCGTATTTGTTACGATAGTTTTTTGCAATCTCAGAAATTGCGGCGGTAATAATATCGGTAAGATATATAGCCTGCTTGTCGTCACGGCCATACTTCTTTGTGCTTTTTAATAAATCGTATATATTTTTATTATCTTTAAAATTCGATTGTCTTGCTTTATTCAAATCATTAAGGCTATATTTTTTAGATTCAAAAACAAGCTCATTAATATTCAACAGGCTGTCAACAACATTTGATAAGGCGACCGTGGTAATACCATAATTATTGTAAATGGAACCTCCGTCTGAAATGTCAACTCGCTTCTCGTTGCAGCTATCCGTAAACATAGAAACTATGGGATCCTTAGACCACTGAATTTTATTGATGTTTTGAAGAAATACAGAAAAACTTTTATTATTGTATTCTATATATTTATTTAGCAACTCATCAAACGTTTTAAACTCGGTTTGATTGTTAAGAAGCTCATCAAAAGCAGAGAAAAAGTCAAAAACAGCAATGTTGTTCTGGTCTAAGGATTTTCCTACAATAAACGGCTCCCAACAGGCTGATGTGCAGTAATCATAAGCGTCTTCGACCGAAATACCAAAATCCATTAACGCCGGAATTACTACATCGTCATTTGAAAACAGCGGGCTCCCCGTTTTAGCGAGCAAACATTCAATAGCCGTCTCCAAAAGCTGCTGCGGCATCTTATCGCTGACACGAAGCAATGTTTTCGGATCAGGCTTTTTCAATGCGGCTTGTTCCTTCAAAAACATAAATGTAAGCTCGTTGCAGAAATAACTGCCGTCAGTATTTAATCCGCCGAGAATAATTATTTGACCAATATCTCCCATAAGCGCGTCGCTCTTATATTCTGAATAACAGCTTAGCTGGCGTAAAAAATCGCCAATCATTTCAGATGCGTCGTCTTTTGTCATATATTTATTATTTATATCCGATAAGTACAAGCTGTATAAAATCTTATCTAATCTTCCGAGCCCGTTTAATCTATGCCTTGTTTGCCATAATAATTGATTGAAAAAGAGTATTCTCTGCAAGGCCTCGTCAAAATGTTTCGCCCGATAATTTAATATTCTTGAAAAGTCGTCGATTCTTTTCTTTTTAATTTCTTCTTTGATCTCGGAATCTTCCAGTGATTTTATAATTCTCTTCACAAGGCAGTTAATTCCATCGAAAACACATTTTGCCTCATTGCCGTAATCGTCTGTTCCCTCTGCTTCTTTGTAGAGATCTAAAAACGTGCCGTGTATTATCTTGTCGTACGCAAGTGTAAAATTGCTTATTACATTACCCGGTACGGCGATCGTTTTGCTCTTGTCTATGAAATACACAAAACGATTATCCTTCGGCATTGTTATATCTATGGTTTTAAATAATAATTTGATATCTTTCCCCACAGTTCGCGTTCCATTTTTCGATTTGACCGGTTTTATATTGCTATAAGACTTCAGTACTTTCTCGATAAAGCGAAAAGAACCGTTATCATCAAACCGATATTTTTTAGCGAACGGAATGATATAATTCACTTTCCATAGCCTGTTTTTTATTGTTGATTTAATATCCAAATCAATCACCAACTCACACTGTATTTCTTATGGAAAACCTTTGCCTTTAAAAATCCGGTTCCCTTTTTCCACCAATTTATCGGCTCCATGTGCATATGCTCTATTTCTTTATATGTAATATTGTTTTTTATAAGCCAAACATCAAGCAATATTTCGCTGACTCTGCCGAATAAGCGCGCGTCGAAAGCGGACATTTCACTTAAATCTATTTCGTTTTCAAGCTCAAACAATATGTCAAAAAGCCATTCGCAATAGCTGTCGAAAAGCTCTTTTTTCATAATAAACATATTGAACATATGAGCACTTCTTGAGTTCATAACTTCGTCAAACGCGTCGATATAGTCGGGATATTTGCAATTAATTATCTCCCTTGTTTTATCAAGATGTGCGCCGTCAAAAGTATGCGAATAGTGGTTATAAATAGTTTCGATATAATATTTGCGCTTTTTAGGCAAAACAACATCGGTAGATGAAAGCAGCTTATCAAGCTGAGGCTTTGTTAAAACGCTCTGCTTTTTGTCTTTATTGACCTTGACCGAAAAATGCCTGCGATAATGCGCAAGTCCTATGTAATCGGCTCTGAGGTTTTTCCACGCCCAATAAACTCCCGTAAGCTCGCAATAATTCGGGTTCTTGGCGCTGATATTTTCGCCCGTATCATCGCCCTGAAAATTTATATCCGCCTTACCCTCTCTGCCAACATGAAGCGGTAGATACATATCATCGTC
>CANPZK010000037.1 GCA_947588875.1 uncultured Clostridia bacterium | reverse complement strand
GTGCAGGATAAGATTGACGATGATTTTCGTGGAATTACATTTCCGGGCGGACACGTTGAAATCGGAGAGTCACTTACGGACGCTGTGATACGCGAAGTGTTTGAAGAAACCGGTTTAGTTATTTCCGCTCCCAAACTATGCGGAATAAAAGACTGGGTAAATGACGATGGTTCAAGATATATGGTCTTATTTTACAAAACCGATAAATTTGGAGGGGAATTAAAATCATCAGTTGAAGGAGACGTTTATTGGCTTGCATTACAGGACATGATGAAATCCAACTTGGCAGAGGGAATGGATAAAATGTTAGAAGTTTTCTTAAATGAAAATATAAGTGAATACTTCTTTTATAAAGAAAATGAAGTATGGCATGAAGCGTTGAAATAAATGTATCATTTTTAGATGTTTTTATAGTTAGCAATGGCGAAGAACACGCCGAGTTTGAATAGTAATAAGAAGTATTGATGAGGCACGGCAGACGTTTATTATTAACTGACATGGCATAATATTTTATATTACTAAGAGCGACAAATCTGAACTTGACGGAGTATAACTATGAAAAAGAAGATTGTTTTGGCAATCCTGTGCTGCATATTGCTGTGCTTAAGCGCTTGCGCGAATAAAAACGAAGAAGTCTCGTTGGATATAAATCAATATGAGAGGATAGAGGATATCGTCAGCATTGAAAAATTGGATTTAGAGCGGACGTCACCCGGAGGAGCAGAGGTATCTACTTACAAGGTGAAATATAAGGTCGATGATTGTACCGTAGTATCTTACCTTTCCGTTCCCAATGAGTGCATAGAAAAGCAAGAGGCTTATCCGTGCATAATTTATAACCGAGGTGGTAATCGGGAATTTAACGCAAATAAGCCGGAAAATATAGCGTATTTGGCGGAGTCCTCCGGAAAGGTCGTCTTTGCAACTCAGTATAGAGGTGTAGACGGAGGAACGGGAACAGAGGAGTTTGGCGGAGCGGATTTGAATGATGTTCTCAAGCTCATTGACCTTTGCGAAGAATTTGCTTTTGTAGATATGGAGCAAATTTATATGGTGGGGGTATCCCGCGGCGGAATGATGACTTATATGGCGGCCGGAGAGGACGGCAGAATAAAGAAGGCTGTAGTTATATCCGGGCTATCCGACGCGTTTATGGCTTATGACGCGAGAGAGGATATGCGGGAGGTTTTTAAGGAGCTGGTCGGAGAAACGCCGGAGAGCGCTCCGGAGGAATATGAAAAACGCTCCGCTGTTTATTGGGCAGACGAGATCAAGTGTCCGATATTAATCATACACAGCAAATTGGACGAAAGAGTATCCTTTGAACAAGCGGAGAAAATGGCGGAGGCGTTGAAGAAAGCCGGCAAAGAATATAAATTTATAAGTTATGAAGATGACGTACACGGACTTCATCAGGAGGATTTTTCCATTATTATGGACTGGTGTCAATAAGCGGGAGACTTAACAAAACGGAATACAACCGGGATTGGCGGTAGATTGCTATAAATATCATAAACAAAAATATAGACGGCGGAAAAGGCTTTGATTGGGGTAGAGCGTCAAAAGATTATGCCAAATTCCGCGATATTTATCCACAGAAATTTTACGATAAAATAATAGAACGCAGGCTCTGCATTGACGGTCAGACTGTTCTTGACGTTGGCACGGGGACAGGCGTAATACCGAGAAATATGTATCGATATGGTGCGAAATGGATTGGAACGGATATTTCCAAGGAGCAGATAGAGCAGGCTGCAATTCTCTCCAAGGGCATGAATATTGACTATTATACAATGTCTGCGGAGGACTTGAATTTCCCCGACAATTCGTTCGACGTCATTACTGCGTGCCAATGCTTTTGGTATTTTGACCATGAGCATATCATGACAAAGCTTTACCGTATGCTCAAGCCTGACGGACGGATTCTTGCGCTATATATGACATGGCTGCCTTTTGAAGATAAAATTGCAAATGCAAGCGAAACGCTCGTGTTAAAATATAGTCCAGAGTGGAGCGGCGCGGGAGAGACGATACACCCGATATCTATCCCCGAATGTTATAAGAGGCGATTTGAGCTTGTTTACCACGAGGAATATCCTTTGAAGGTGCATTTTACACGGGAAAGCTGGAACGGCAGAATGAAAGCCTGTCGGGGGATCGGCGCATCTCTTGCGGAGGAAGAGGTTAAAAAGTGGGAGCAGGAGCATATTAAGCTGTTGTCTGAAATTGCACCCGATGAATTTGATGTTTTGCATTATGCCGCTATCGCAGAATTAAAGAGGCTATAACACAAAATTCCCTACGGCGAGCGTTTTTAAAGCGCAGTCGGGAAACCGTTCGGAAAATTAGGATTTATGGAGGTAATTATGGCTTTTGATTTTAAGAAAGAATATAAAGAATTTTATATGCCGAAGAACAAGCCTGAAATCGTAAATGTTCCCAAGGCGAATTATATCGCGGTCAGAGGAAAGGGCGACCCAAACGAAGCCGGCGGCGCGTATCAGCAGGCAATCGGCGTTTTATATGCGGTTGCGTACACCTTAAAAATGAGTTATAAAACAGATTACAAAATTGAGGGCTTCTTTGAATATGTCGTGCCGCCCCTTGAGGGCTTTTGGTGGCAGGACAACGTTGAAGGTGTGAATTACACCGATAAATCCGCATTTAATTGGATTTCCGTAATTCGCCTGCCCGATTTCGTTACAAAAAGAGATTTTGAATGGGCAGTCGAAACAGCAAGCAAAAAGAAAAAGCTGGACTGCTCGTCGGCGGAATTTATGACCGTTGACGAGGGACTTTGCGTTCAAATCATGCACTTGGGACCCTTTGACGACGAACCCGCAACAGTAGCCTTGATGGATAAATATTTGGCTGAAAACGGATATGTGAATGACATAACAGCCGCAAGATTGCACCATGAAATATATATGTCGGACGCAAGAAAAGTCGCCCCCGAAAAATGGAAAACGGTTATTCGTCATCCGATTAAAAAGATATGAGCAACGCCCCGACAGTCGGCGAGGATTTAACGGAATAAGACGTTAAAAAGGCTGTAATCAGGAAAATCTGTACTTGCGGGAGATGATATTTGTGGAGTATGACTGCGGATTTGAAAATGGTAAAAATATGTTTCATTACAGAGCCGGCGCTATAATTGTTGAGGACGGGTGCGTGCTGCTTGCCGAAAACGGCAGGGAAAATTTTTTCTATTCGGTCGGAGGCGGCGTGCATATGAACGAAACGGCGCAGGAGGCTGTTGTGAGAGAGTGCCTTGAGGAAACGGGCGTGAATTATGACGTTGACCGTCTTGCCGTGATACACGAAAACTTTTGGAAAGGCAACGGAGCTTACGACAAGGGCTTTGACTGTCACGAAATTTCGTTTTATTTTATAATGAAGCCGCGAAACAGCAGGGAGCTTAACAGCAACAGCTACACAAGATTCGGCGACAAGGAGAGCCTGCACTGGATACCTATAAAGGATTTGGACAAGTACAAATGCTTTCCGTCCTTTTTAAAGGATTATCTAAATGCGGAACACAGCGGAATAGAGCACATCGTTACGGACGGCAGAGCGGAGCGGTTTGATGAAAATTTTGAGCGCGTCGGGGATTGACAGAATTTGATTTTGGGTATATACTTTAATGAATAAAAGCATAAAAGCGCTAAAGCAAGGCTTGAAAGGTTTCAGAGAGCTTTGCGCGGCGCATTTTTATGAAAAAATTTACCGTTGCTTCGATAAAATCAAATTTAATGAATAATATATCAAAGGCGGAGAAAAGAGAGGGTTTTATTATGGCGAGAAAAGGAGATCTGATGACCGTAAGGTCTGATATTAAGGTCGTAGACGCGACAGTGCGCGACGGAGGACTCTGCAATAATTTTGAGTTTTCCGACGAATTTGTAAGAGAGCTTTACAAGACTAATATTGCCTGCGGAGTGGACTACATGGAGTTCGGTTACAGAGCGTCGAAGAAGCTCTTTAACGAGAGCGACTTCGGCAAGTGGAAGTTCTGCGACGAGGAGGCTATCCGCGGGATAGTCGGAGATAACGACAGCCCGATGAAAATTTCCGTTATGGCGGACGTGGGAAGATGCGACTTCAAGGAGGACTTCATTCCAAAGGCGGAAAGCGTTATCGACCTTGTGCGCGTCGCCTGCTATATCCATCAAATACCGGCGGCTCTCGAGATGATAGAGTATTTCCATTCGCTCGGCTACGAAACGTCCTGCAATATTATGGCGATAAGTCAGGCGAACGAGTCGCAGATAGAGTCGGCTCTCGATATGCTCGGCAAGAGCAGCGTGGATATAATCTACCTTGTGGATTCCTACGGCTATTTCTATCCCGAGTCGGCTGCCGAGTTAGCCAAGAAATATGTGGAGTACGGCGAAAAATACGGCAAGATAATCGGCTTCCACGCCCACAACAACCAGAACCTCGCCTTTGCGAATACTATTGAAACTATGTCTTACGGGGTAAGCTATCTCGACGCGACCGCGAGCGGAATGGGCAGAGGCGCGGGAAACTGCGCTATGGAGCTTTTGCTCGGCTTTTTGAAGAACCCGAAATACAGCCTTTACGCTCTTTTGACGTTTATTGAAAAGCATATGCTCCCGCTTAAGGCTCAGGGCGTAAAGTGGGGCTTTGACATTCAGTATATGATAACCGGACTTATGAACCAGCACCCGAGAGAGGCGATGAAGTTCACCTCGGAGGGGAGAACCGATTACTGCAATTTTTATAAATTTATTTCCGACAACGAATAAGGGAATTTATAGTGAAAGCCCGCTCGCGAACCGAGCGGGCTTTCAGCCTTTATAAAAAGTTTTTTTATTTTGCGTTTCGCCTGCTGCGGCTTTAATGTTATAGGTTATTTTTAGCTTTAAATCTGCCTTGCGGGCATTAAAGGCTTGATTAAGAAAAAATTCCCTGTTCGGGAATGTGGAGGTGCAGGAGGAGCTTTGCTCCTCCTGCAAATAGATTAAATATAAAGCAGCAGTCGAGCCGCCCCGCCGGGCGGTTCGACTGCGGTAAACGAGTGCGCCGCGCATGGCGCGCAGGCTGAAAAGCTTTTTATGCGGTCTGCGCCTCTCTGCTCTTTATGTCGCGGCGGAAAAGAACCTTGAATACCGTTCTGACAAAAGGCTGAATAAAAAAGAGCTGAGTGAATACGGCAAACGGGAAGTTAAAGCAGATAAGCTTGAGCCAGTTTGCGAGCAATGTGAAAATGTCGAAGCCAAGATAATAGGGATAATAAAGGATAGAGGCTATAAAGCTCATCGCCGGACACATAATACCGATTGTAGCGCAGATTATAGACGTTTCAAACAGGACGGGGTGAGTTGTCCTCGGGTCGAAAACGCGGCTTGCGAGCCTGAACGAACACGGACTTCCAACGAAAATTTCAAGCGAATAAGCGAATACAAATTCGAGCAGAACGACAGCCCATATCGGATAGTATGAACCGAGCATATAAACTCCGCCCTGAGCGTTTATCGCGTCTAACACGCTTTGAGTTCCGTTCAGCGCCATGAGAGCTTCTCCGTTTACGACGTAAAGGCTGTAAAACACATAGGCGTGTACGGTTATCACAACGGTGATAAAGGCGAACACCATTCTCTGAAATTGATTTCTCGGCATAAAATAAAAACTCCTTTTCTTGTTGAAGGCATAAAAAAACACGCCTGCCCGCGAGGTAAATCAACAGCAAATTCCGTAATCAGATTTACATGCCATCGGGCAAAACGTGTGTCGTATGCGTTCAAATATTTGATTTCGATGTATTTTATCATATCGGGATTTTTTTGTCAAGAGTTCGGGAGGACGGCGCCGCCGATATAATGCGCGCGGGAGCGGAGATTTTGGAAAAAATTTTAATACTGCCCTTTTCAAAATATGACGGGTGGTTTATAATCAATATATATGTAATCAAAAAAACGGAACGGAGGTGGGCAGGTGCCTGAGGATAAGCAGATACATTCGGGACATAGAATGAGAATGCGTTCAAAGTTTCTTGAGAGCGGTCTTGACGGCTTTGAAACGCACGAATCGCTTGAGCTTTTGCTCTATTACTGTATCCCGAGAAAGGATACCAACGCCATAGCCCACAGGCTCCTTGACAGCTTCGGCTCGCTTTCGGCTGTGCTTGACGCTCCGATAGACGCGCTGAAGGAGTGCGGTCTGAGCGAAAACGCCGCTATTCTGTTAAAGCTCGTGCCGCAGATGAGCAGACTGTATCTTGACGACAGGCAGAGCTGCGACAAGGTGGTTGACCTTGAAAACATCGGGGAAAGGCTGCTGCACAAATTTATCGGACGCGACTACGAGGCGGTAGTGCTTTTGCTGCTCGACGTAAAATACAAGGAGGTATTTTGCGGAGTAATAAACAAGGGCTCTGTCAATTCCTGCGATTTGTATATAAGAAAGATAATCGAGAACGCAATGATTTATAACGCGTCCTACGCCGTGCTGGCGCACAATCATCCGAGCGGACTTGCTCTGCCGTCAAGGGCGGATATAGGCAGCACAAAGACTGTTGCGTCGGCGCTTTCGCTCGTCGGGGTCAGACTGCTCGACCATATAGTCGTGGCTGACGAGGACTATGTGTCTATGCGCCAGTCGGGGCTTTGCAATGAGGCGTTCGGAGGGTAACGGCTTTGGGGCGCGGCGCGAGTTTCCTTGCCGCCGCGCATACGCCGCAATTTCAATTCTTAAACAATTCTTAAACAAAGGGGAGGCAGCCCTATGGCTGATTTTAAGCTCCATTCAAAATTTAAGCCGACCGGCGACCAGCCGGAGGCTATCGAGGCGATAGTAAGAGGAATACAAAACGGCGACAGAGAGCAGTCGCTGCTCGGAGTTACAGGCTCGGGCAAGACGTTTACAATGGCGAACGTCATAGAAAGGGTGAACCGTCCGACGCTCGTTCTGGCTCACAACAAAACGCTTGCGGCTCAGCTTTGCAGCGAATTTAAGGAGTTTTTTCCCGAAAATGCGGTGGAGTATTTTGTGTCCTATTACGACTACTACCAGCCGGAGGCTTACGTTGCCCAGACGGACACCTATATTGAAAAGGACAGCTCGATAAACGACGAGATAGACAAGCTGCGCCACAGCGCAACGCTTGCGCTTTCGGAGCGCAGGGACGTGATAATAGTGTCGAGCGTGTCCTGCATTTACAGCCTCGGAAATCCGATAGATTACCGCAATATGGTTATAAGCCTCAGACCGGGAATGGAGAAAAACCGCGACGAGCTTCTTAAAAAGCTCGTGGAGCTTCAGTACGAGAGGAACGATATAAACTTTGTGCGCAACAAGTTCCGCGTAAGGGGAGACGTTGTTGAGATATTTCCGGCGGGCAGCGGCGACAAGATACTCAGAGTCGAGTTTTTCGGCGACGAGATAGACAGGATAACCGAGCTTAACCCGCTGACCGGCGAGGTTTTGGGTACTCTGCGCCATGCGGCTGTTTATCCCGCCTCGCATTATATAGTGCCGCAGGAGAGAATGAGCGAGGCTCTTGCCGAGATAGAGCGGGAGCTTGAGGAGCGGCTTGAGTTTTTCCGTTCGCGCGGCAAGCTTTTAGAGGCGCAGAGAATAGAACAGCGCACAAGATACGATATGGAAATGCTAAGAGAGATAGGCTTTTGCTCCGGCATCGAGAACTATTCGAGAATAATATCGGGCAGAGCGCCGGGCAGCGCCCCGTACACTCTTTTGAATTACTTTCCGGACGATTTCCTGATGTTCGTAGACGAATCGCACGTTACCCTGCCTCAGGTAAGGGGTATGTATGCCGGCGACAGGGCGCGGAAGGAGAGCCTTGTGGAGTACGGCTTCCGGCTCCCGTCCGCCTTTGACAACCGCCCCTTGAATTTTGACGAGTTTTATGAGAGAATTAACCAGGCGGTATATGTGAGCGCGACTCCGGGCGACTTTGAAACGGAGCACAGCGCTCGGGTGGTCGAGCAGGTGATACGCCCGACGGGGCTTTTGGACCCGGATATATCCGTCCGCCCGACCGACGGTCAGATCGACGACCTTATATCTGAGATAAACGCCCGCGCGGCAAAGGGCGAGCGCGTTCTCGTAACAACGCTTACGAAAAAAATGGCTGAGGATCTTACCGCCTTTTTTGAAGAATTCGGCATAAGGGTGCGCTATATGCACCACGATATAGACACCGTTGAGAGAATGGAGATAATCCGCGATCTGCGCCTCGGCGAGTTTGACGTTCTCGTCGGGATAAATCTGCTCAGAGAGGGACTCGATATTCCGGAGGTGTCCCTTGTCGCGATACTCGACGCTGACAAGGAGGGCTTTTTAAGGAGCGAGCGCTCGCTCATACAGACGATAGGCAGGGCGGCGAGAAATTCAAACGGCAGGGTGATAATGTATGCCGACGAGGTTACGCCGTCCATGCGGAACGCTATAAACGAGACCATGCGCCGCCGCGAGATACAGGACAGGTACAACAGGGAGCACAACATAATCCCGAAGACCATTGTCAAGAAGGTGAGCGACGTTCTTGAAATCTCAAGCCGCGAAAAGCACGAGGAGAAGAACAAAAGGCCGCTTACGAAGGCTGAGAAGCAGGAGCTTATAATTTCGCTCACGAAGGAGATGAAGGCCGCCGCGAAGCTGCTTGAATTCGAGCACGCCGCGTATCTGCGCGACAGGATAAAAAAGCTCAGGGGAGAGAAATGACGGTGAGGGCTGTCGCTTTCACTCGTCTTTTCTTTGTGCGTGAGCCGCAGCTGCCGGGCGGCGCCCGGCGCGGCGCAGCCGCGCCGGAAAAACGCGGCGGCGGGGCAGGGGGGCTTCCTCCGCCGGAAAAGCTCGTCCCGCCGCGTTTTTCGGCAAATTTCCGCCGGAGGCGGAAATTTGCGGGGCGCCGCCCGGCTTAGCTCTTATACAAACTGACCGCGGGTATATAAACGCGACAGCCCCTAAAAGCAAACTGCGGCAGGCGCAGATACCGCGCGGAAAGTCGCGCGCCGCGAAAATAAACATAAAAATAAACATTATATTGAGGAGAAGAAAATGGCAAGAAAGAAACAGACTCAGGAATACGGAAACGACAGTATAGTATCGCTCAAGGGAGCCGACAGGGTGCGAAAACGCCCTGCCGTAATTTTTGGCTCGGACGGCCTCGACGGCTGCTGCCACTCGGTTTTTGAAATACTCTCAAACTCGATCGACGAGGCGAGAGAGGGCTTCGGCAAGCAGATAAACGTCACGAAATACGCGGACAACTCAATCGAGGTCGAGGACTTCGGCAGAGGTATTCCCGTGGACTTCAACAAGAACGAGGGAAAATACAACTGGGAGCTGGTTTTCTGCGAACTCTACGCCGGAGGAAAATACAACAACTCAGACAGCGAGAGCTATGAGTTCTCGCTCGGCTTAAACGGACTGGGGCTTTGCTCGACACAGTACGCCTCGGAGTATATGGACGTAGACATACGCCGCGACGGCTTTCGCTATACCCTGCACTTTGAAAAGGGAGAGAATATAGGCGGGCTGAAAAAGGAGCCGTACGGCAAAAAGGACACCGGAACAAGGATAAAGTGGAAGCCGGATATGGAGGTTTTCACGGATATAAACGTGCCGTCGGAATATTTTGCGGATACGCTCAAACGGCAGGCGATCGTAAACGCCGGAGTGAACTTCACCTTTAACGACAAAAGCGGCGGCTCCGCAGTGACGACCGAATTTAACTACAAAAACGGCATAACGGATTATGTGGAGGAGCTGACGGCGGAACAATCCCTCACGTCTGTGCAGACGTGGAGCGGCGAGAGTATGTGCCGCGACCGCGACGACAAGCCCGAATATCGGGTAAAGATGAGCTTTGCGCTCACGTTTTCAAATAAGCTGAGCCTTACGGAATATTACCACAACTCAAGCTGGCTCGAGCACGGCGGCTCGCCGGACCTCGCCGTAAAAAATGCGTTCGTATATCAGATAGACGCATATCTCAAGCAGAACAGCAAATACAATAAAAACGAGAGCAAGATAAAATTCGCCGACGTAGAGGACTGCCTTGTGCTCGTCGGGTCGTCGTTTTCAAGCGTAACGTCATACGCAAACCAGACCAAAAAGGCTATAACCAACAAGGGCATACAGCAGGCTATGACGGAATTTCTGCGCCATCAGCTTGAGGTGTACTTCATAGAAAACCCGATGGAGGCTGATAAAATCGCCTCGCAGGTGCTGATAAACAAGAGAAGCCGCGAGAGCGCGGAAAAGACGAGGCTGAATATACAGAAAAACCTTTCGGGGAAAATGGATATGACCTCGCGCGTCGCGAAGTTTGTCGATTGCCGCAGCAGGAGCAGGGACGAGAGAGAGCTGTTCATAGTCGAGGGAGATTCGGCTCTCGGAGCCTGCAAGCAGGCGCGCGACCCGAACTTTCAGGCGATAATGCCGATAAGGGGAAAAATACTCAACTGCCTTAAAGCGGACTACAACAGGATATTCAAAAGCGAGATAATAACCGACCTCTTGAAGGTGCTCGGCTGCGGGGTCGAGGTCAAGACCAAGGCAAACAAGGAGCTTTCGACCTTTGACCTTGACAATCTGCGCTGGAATAAAATAATAATCTGCACCGACGCGGACGTCGACGGCTTCCATATACGCACAATGGTGCTGACAATGCTGTACCGCCTGACTCCGACTCTCATAGACGAGGGCAAGGTTTTCATAGCGGAGTCGCCGCTTTACGAGATAACCTCAAAGGACAACGTGTACTTTGCCTACACCGAGAGCGAAAAGGAGCAGTTTATAAGCGGGATAGAGGGCAAATTCACGATACAGCGTTCAAAGGGACTCGGCGAAAACGAGCCGGATATGATGAATATGACCACAATGAATCCCAAGACGAGGCGGCTAATAAAGGTCCTGCCGGGCGACGCGGAGCAGAGCGCCCGTATGTTTGATATACTGCTCGGCGACGATTTAAACGGCAGGAAGGAATTTATAATCGAAAACGGCGATAAGTACATCGACGACTTGGATTTGAGCTGAGAGAGGGGGAGAGATTCATGGCGAGAAAAAAGAAGGAGAGCGCGCCGAAGCAGACGAAAACGCGCGGAGTTATAAACGGAGCGGGAACAGTGGCGGAGCAGGAGATACCGCAGACGATAGAATCGAACTTTATGCCGTACGCGATGAGCGTAATAATGTCGAGAGCGATACCCGAGATAGACGGCTTTAAGCCGAGCCACAGGAAGCTGCTTTATACGATGTATAAAATGGGACTGCTTAGCGGAGCGCGGACAAAATCGGCGAATATAGTCGGTCAGACGATGAAGCTGAACCCCCACGGCGACGCGGCCATATACGACACCATGGTAAGGCTCAGCCGCGGCTATGAGGCTCTGCTGCACCCGTATGTGGACTCAAAGGGCAACTTTGGAAAGTTTTACAGCCGCGACATGGCGTGGGCGGCGTCGAGATATACCGAGGCAAAGCTCGACCCGATATGCGGAGAGCTGTTCCGCGACATAGACAAGGATACCGTTGATTTCGTGGATAATTACGACAACACAATGAAGGAGCCGACCCTGCTCCCCGCAACGTTCCCCTCCGTGCTTGTAAACGCGAACACGGGAATAGCCGTCGGAATGGCAAGCTCCATATGCTCGTTTAATTTAAAGGAGGTCTGCGAAACCGCAATAGCTCTGATAAAAGACCCCGAGCACAACATATCGGAAACCATGCCTGCTCCGGACTTCACCGGCGGGGCGCAGATAATATACGACAGAGCCGTATTTGACGAGATATACAGAACCGGCAGGGGGAGCTTCAAGGTGAGGGCGAGGTACGCCTACGACAAGAGCGCCAACTGCATAGACGTTCTCGGAATCCCCCCCACGACCACGAGCGAGGCGATAATCGAGAAGATAGTGGACCTTGTAAAGGGCGGCAAGCTGAAGGAGATTTCCGACGTCCGCGACGAAACCGGACTTGACGGACTGAAGATAACGATAGATTTAAAGAGGGGAGCCGATCCCGACAAGCTGATGCAGAGGCTTTATAAGCTGACAACGCTGGAGGACAGCTTTAGCTGCAACTTCAACGTGCTGATAGCCGGCTCGCCGCGCGTTCTCGGCGTTCGCGAGCTTTTAGAGGAATGGACGGCGTTCAGAACCGAATGCGTGCGCCGCAGGGTGTACTTTGAGCTGCAAAAGAAAAAGGAAAAGCTGCATCTTCTTCTCGGACTAAAGCTGATACTCCTTGATATAGACAAGGCGGTCAGAATAGTGCGCGAAACAGCCGAGGAGTCGGAGGTCGTACCAAACCTCATGATAGGCTTCGGCATCGACGAGGTGCAGGCGGAGTATGTCGCCGAAATAAAGCTGCGCCACCTCAACCGCGAATATATATTAAAGCGCACCGAGGAGGTGGACGAGCTTGAAAAAAGCATCGCGGAGCTTGAATCCGTGCTTTCGAGCAAGACCAAGGTGAAGAATATAATAATAAAGGAGCTTAAAACCGTTGCCGAAAAATACGGCAGACCGAGGCGCAGCTCCCTTGCTTACGCGTCTGAGATAGAGCAGGAGGAGCCTGCGGAGGAGGAGCCGGATTATCCCGTGAACCTTTTCTTTACAAGGGAGGGCTACTTCAAGAAGATAACGCCGCTCTCGCTCAGAATGGGCGGCGAGCAAAAGCTCAAGGAGGGCGACGAGGTAAAGCGCGCTGTTGAAACTACAAGCTCGGCGGAGCTTCTGTTTTTCACCAATAAGTGCCAGGTCTACAAGGCGCGCGCCAACGATTTTGCCGACACAAAGGCGAGCGTTCTCGGCGATTATGTTCCGGCAAAGCTCGGCATGGACGAGGGCGAACAGGCGCTTGAAATGATAGTGACAAAGGACTACAAGGGTATCCTGCTGTTCGTGTTTGAAAACGGAAAGGTCGCCAAGGTGAATCTCGAGGCTTACGCGACAAAGACAAACCGCAAAAAACTGACCGGAGCTTACAGCGACAAGTCGCCGCTCGCCGCAATAGGCTTTTGCGACGGCGACGGCGAGTTTGTCCTCACCGCCTCGTCGGGGAGAATGCTTTTGCTCGATACGTCCATGCTCCAGACAAAGGCGACAAGGAGCACTCAGGGAGTGTCCGTTATGCGGCTGAAAAAGGGTCAAAGGGTGATGAATATAGAGCCGTATGCGGAGGGCAGATTTGACAAGCCCTCGCGCTACCGCAGCAAGACTCTGCCCGCGCTCGGTGCGTTCCTCTCGTCGGACGATGAGGCAAAGCAGCTCAGCCTGATATAAAGCGGCACGCGGATTGCAAAATTTTACCGTTCGGCACTTGATTTTCTTTTGCCGCTATGATATAATACTAAGGCATTACGCACGCTGACATCTCCGAATTGGTGCCGCTATGCGGTCTCTCGGAAAATCAAAGGTGCAGCGGAGGTTTAAAACCTAAGGAGGAATTTTACAATGGCAGTAGTATCAATGAAACAACTTCTGGAGGCAGGCGTTCACTTCGGCCACCAGACAAGAAGATGGAACCCGAAGATGGCGGAGTATATCTTCACCGAGAGAAACGGAATTTACATCATCGACCTTCAGAAAACAGTAAAAAAGCTCGAGGAGGCTTACGCGTTTGTACGCGAAATCTCAACCGAGGGCAAGAGCGTTCTCTTTGTAGGCACAAAGAAGCAGGCTCAGGACTCCGTTAAGGAGGAGGCTGAGAGAGCGGGAGCATATTATGTAAACGCCCGCTGGCTCGGCGGTATGCTGACAAACTTTGCGACCATCAAGAGAAGAATCGAGAGATTAAAGCAGCTCCGCGCTATGGAGGCTGACGGAACATTTGAGCTTCTCCCGAAGAAGGAAGTAATAAAGCTCAACCTTGAGATTGAAAAGCTCGAGAAATTCATGGGCGGCATTAAGGATATGAAGGAGGCTCCGGGCGCTCTGTTCATAGTTGACCCGAGAAAGGAAAGAATAGCCGTTTCCGAGGCTCACAAGCTCGGTATTCCTATCGTCGCAATCGTTGACACGAACTGCGACCCGGACGAAATAGACTACGTTATCCCGGGCAACGACGACGCTATCCGCGCGGTAAAGCTCATCGCCGGCACAATAGCAAACGCTATAATCGAGGGCCACGAGGGTCAGATGGGCGCGGCTGCGGTTGACGCCGAGGCGGCTGCCGAAACCGAGGAGAACGCCGCTGAGAGCGAGAGCGCCGAGGCGGAAAGCGAGTCGGCGGCTGACGGCGAATAATTAATAGAAAGAATAATCAGCGATAAAAACGGCGGCGACCGATAAATTCGGAAACCGCCGGACACCGAATATAAATAATATTTACGAGAGGAAGAATGAAAATGGCAGCATTTACGGCACAGGACGTTAAGGCGCTTAGAGAAAAAACAGGCTGCGGTATGATGGACTGCAAGAAGGCTCTTACAGAGGCTAACGGCGATATGGACGCGGCGATAGACTTTTTGAGAGAGCAGGGCCTTGCAAAGGCGGCAAAGAAGAGCGGCAGAATCGCCGCAGAGGGCGTGGCTTATGCCGCGACAAACGACGACAATACGTTAGGCGTTGTTATTGAGATAAACTCGGAGACAGACTTCGTTGCCAAAAACGAGGAGTTCCAGGCATTCGTTAAGACCTGCGCGGACACCGTTATGGAGCAGAATCCCGCCGACGTTGACGCACTCTTGGCTTGCAGCGCAAACGGCTCGACCATTGCCGAGCTTTTGCAGGAGAAGATACAGACGATTGGCGAGAACATCAAGATTCGCCGCTTTGTACGCTATGAGGGCTGCGTAACAACATATGTTCACGCCGCCGGCAGAATAGGCGTTATGGTTAAATTCGATACTGACCTCGCCGACAAGGACGAGTTCAAGGTATATGCAAAGGATATAGCTATGCAGGTTGCGGCGGCTAATCCGCTCTATCTCGACGATAAGAGCGTTCCTGCCGAGGTTATCGAGCACGAGAAGAAGATACTCACCGAGCAGGTTATCAACGAGGGCAAGCCGGCTCAGATAGCAGAGAAGATAGTTATGGGCAAGATTGGCAAATACTACAAGGAGAACTGCCTTGTGGATCAGCTTTTCGTCAAGGACGGCGACTATACGGTTAAGTCTTACACGGCGAAGGTTGCCAAGGAGCTCGGCGGCAGCATTGCGATAGTTGATTTTGCCCGCTTTGAAAAGGGCGAGGGCCTTGAAAAGCGTCAGGACAACTTTGCCGAGGAAGTAGCGAGCATGGCGAAGTAATGCCGCTCAGCGACGGTTAAAGAACGCAAAATGTAAATAATATGATTATGATAAGAGCGTCCCGCAAATTTCGCGGGACGCTCTTGCTTTTTGATAAGTTTTTTTGTTGACGAGTATATTCAAGCTGTAAAATTAAACCCCCATGGATTTCAAAAGCAATATTGCCAGCAGAACGGGGGCGACGAATTTTATCATAACGATATACAGCCGCTTGCGCCCCATTTTGCAGCCGGTCTTTTCTACCTCGTCGATTATCGTCTTTGGCTTCAATATCCAGCCGACGAGAATACAGGTGCCTATCGCGACTATCGGCATTAGCAGATTGTTGCTCGCGTAGTCGAGAATATCGAGTATCTGAGCGTTCGTCCCGTTTGGGAGCTGATAATTAAAATAGAAGATGTTGTAGCCAAAGCAAACTATAAGACCTACCGCGAGCGCCGTCAGCGTTTCAACCGCTGTCGCCTTGGTGCGGCTCAGCTTGAACTTATCCATAAAGCTCGAAACTATCGCCTCGAGTATTGATACGGCGCTCGTCAGCGCGGCGAACAGTACCATGGCGAAAAACAGAGTGCCCATAACTCCGCCGATAGCGCCCATCTTGTCAAATACCTTTGGCAGAGTAACGAACATAAGCTCCGGACCGGACGATGCCATACCCTCGGCTCCGCCAAAGGTGTAGACTGCCGGAATTATCATAACTCCCGCGAGAAACGCGACCACTGTGTCAAAAATCTCGATTTGATTTATCGAGGATTTCAAATTCGCGTCGTCCTTCAAATACGAGCCGTAGGCTATCATAATGCCCATAGCTACGCTCAGGCTGAAGAAAAGCTGTCCCATTGCGTCAACGAGCACGGACAGAAAGCTCTGTACAGTCATACCGTCAAAATTTGGTATCACATAGACCCCGAAGCCCTCGACTCCGGTGCGGGTAACGCCGCTTTCGTCGGTGTGGCTTATCGTGAGCGAGAATATCGAGATGACGACGACAAAGACGAGCAGCAGCGGCATAAGCACCTTTGACGACGCCTCTATGCCCTTGTTTACGCCGCGAAATACCACAAACGCCACAGCGGCGAGGAAAATCATCATAGTAAGCACGGGCTCAAATTGTCCCGTGATGAAGCCGGTGAAGTAACCGTCCTGTGCCGCCGCAGAGCATCCGCCCGTCAGAAACACCCAGAAATATTTTACCACCCAGCCGCCGATGGCGCAGTAATACGGCAGTATCAGCACCGGCACAAGGCAGGCGACTGTGCCGAGCCAGCTCCAGCGCTTGTGCAGTCTGCCGTAGGCTGTAAGAGGGCTTTGCTTTGTTTTTCTGCCGATGGCGACCTCGGTGATGAGCAGTGTGAATCCGAAGGTGAGCGCGAGGATTATGTAGACGAGAAGGAACATTCCGCCGCCGTCCTTGGCGGCAAGGTAGGGGAAACGCCATATGTTTCCGAGCCCGACGGCGCTGCCCGCCGCAGCGAGCACAAAGCCTATCGAGCCGGAAAAGGAGCTGCGCTTTGTTTTGTTGTCCATTGATATACCCTCCAGTCAAATACGACGTTACAGCAGCCTGCCGCCCCTTGAAATTGCCGCATAAAAAGAAGGGCGCGACTGCTTTAATAAAAATTATACCTGTAGTTATAGATA
>CANPZK010000036.1 GCA_947588875.1 uncultured Clostridia bacterium | reverse complement strand
GCGGTTTGAGCGTCGGGTTGATTGGAGGTACAGCGATGAACAAGCTCGTTTTACAGGAAACGGTCGAACTTACAAAGGAGTGTCTGAAAAGCATTTGCAGACTTGATTGTGAATTATTGCTTTCGTATTGCGACAAGGACACAACATATATAGGTTCGCTGAATAATCAATATTGTCAGAGCTGCGAAGAGGTGGAGGCGGATATACGCGCGTCTATTGCCGAGCGAAAATCGTGCCATATACTGATGCAGGATTTCTCCGCCGTTCGCAACAGCGCAAGCTCCTGCACCGTGTTCGGAAGATATATTATAACGACGGACGAAAGCACGGGGTATTTTCTTCAGGAGCAGCAGAGATGCACCTTTGTTTGGTCGCAGACAAAGGAAGAACTGAAAATAAAGCACATTCACTTTTCGGCGCCGGTCGGAGAGCTGAAGGTAGGTGCGCACGAGAAATTTGCAAATATAGTCGGGGAAATGTCGAAGAGATATATCGAGAGAAAAATAAAGGAGATAAGCAGCGCGAACCGCGTGAGCGTGACCGACAACAAAGGCGTCGTGCGGTTTTTGCCCGAAAACGAGGTGCTTTATATTTCCGCCAATCAGAAACAGACGGTTATACATACGAATAACGAAAAGGTGAATATCAGGAAGGGCTTTTCGGAAACTCTCTCCATGTTTCCGAATTTTGTGCGGATACACAGGAGCTACGCCGTAAACAGGGACTATGTTTATGAGATAGGGAAGAATTCGGTAGTTATGACGAACGGAGAGGAAATCCATATCCCTGTAAAGAAGTACCGCGAGGTCAGGGAGAGCCTTATGAAAATTGACAATAAATAGAGCCTTTCTTGCTGCTTGCCTTGAAAAGATGTTCTGATGAATCTTGCCGCCTCATACGGCGAATATAATATTTAATTCTATGCTGATTTAAAAAACAGCGAAATAAAAAACCGGGAATCACGATTTGGTGAGTCCCGGTAATTTTTTAAAAAAGGGCGATATTTAAAATTTTGCGGAAAGCTGTGCGTTTCGAGGAAAATTAATCAAGGCGAATATACCGTCGCTCCCGCAAGGGCGGTCTATGTTCTTTGCGATTTTGATACAAGCCGTATGTTTGTTAAATCTTGTTGCAGAACTCTATGATTTCATCTTCCCTCTGTTCCACAGCTTCTTTATACTCCACGGAACATAAACCCAGCCTGTCACAGCATTCGATCTCCATATGCCCGTAAAAATGTTCGATGCTTTCAAAAATACGCTTACATTCCCTCATACTCGTTCCGGTTCTTAAAGCCACTGAATAACCTTTCTTTCCTGAACTTAAGGCCGCATGCGGTTCATGGGTGTTACACCATGGAGTACATCTGTCAATAAAAGCTTTAAACTGCCCCGGAATATCCGCCCAATAAGAAGGCGATACGGATATGATAATATCCGCCCACTCATAGTTTTCGATGATTTTTTCAATGTCATCATTCAGAACACATTTTGCGGTACGGTGGCAAGTCCTGCATCCTTTACAAAAATTAAAATTGAAATCGTCAATACATATGCTTCTGGTCTCGTATCGTTCCATAAGACATTTTGAAATTATATTTACGATTTCCGCGGTTGCTCCGTTTTTTACAGGGCTACAGTTCATTACTAAGGCTTTCATTTAATTCTTCCTCCCAAATCCAAATTTCCATAATTCCGACCAATAACAAATCATACCGCAAAGGCGCACTTTTCAATTTTTCCTCGGCTTTGTATCAAACTCTGCAAGATTATATCGTCCTTTTATGCGGCTTTGCGAATTATATGTTAAATTTTATCATCTTTTGAAGCTTTAATTTATCCGCGATTTTATTGAAAAGCAGAAACATAAGAACGCTCGCGGCTATTGTTATGCTTATGAGAATCAGCATATTTAGCGTGAATGGGTTCGTCCCGAAGAACCACCCGAACGCCGTTATGCCGAGAGTCATTCCTCCTGCGCATACTATCAGAAGAGCCGTGCGCAGGGCCGTGAGAGGTATGCTTATCTTTGCAATCAGCATAATTCCCGCAAACGACAGGATAATGACCTGTATAGTGGAATATTCGACGTCGCTTGTGTGCAGGAAAACGTGAATGAGCACGTTGAAAATCGTCATTAAAATCACAACCAAAGCCGAAGGCAAGGCTCGCGACATAACGTTGACAAAGAAGTTTCCCTTTATGCGCTCCCTGTTTGGCTCGAGCGCCAGCACGAACGACGGCAGACCTATCGCAAAGGCGCTTACGAGCGTCATTTGTATCGGCTCTATCGGGAACGACAGCGGAAGAAGGACGAAAAGCACGCTTAATATAGACGAGTATATCGTCTTTACGATGAACAGCGACGCGCTGCGCTGAATGTTGTTTATAGAGCGCCGCCCCTCGGCGACTACCTTTGGCATGGAGGAAAAATCGGAATTCATCAGCACAAGCTGGGACACGTTTCGAGCCGCCTCGCTGCCGCTCGCCATAGCTATGCTGCAATCCGCCTCCTTGAGCGCGAGTACGTCGTTTACGCCGTCGCCCGTCATCGCGACCGTGTGACCCTTTTCTTTAAGCGCAAGCACGAACGCCTTTTTCTGGTCGGGCGTGACTCTGCCGAATACCGAATATTTTTCTATGGCGTTTTTAATGTCGTCCTCGGTCTTTAGCGTGGAGGCGTTTATGTATTTGTCGTAGCTTTTCAGTCCCGCTTCTCTCGCTATATTGGCGACCGTCAGCACGTTGTCGCCTGATATTATCTTCAGCTCCACGCCCTGCGACGCGAAATAGTCGAGCGTTTCGCGGGTGTTTTTTCTGACCTTATCCTTTATGACGAGCACGCCTATCGGCGTTAGCTTTTCCGGAAGCTCTCCGTCGCGAAAATCTCCGTCGGAATGTGCAACGGCGAGGACGCGGTAATTGCTCGAATACTCTGCAAGCGCCGTTTTAACGCTGTCCGGTATAATATCCTTGAATATAAATTCCGCCGCTCCGAATACAAGCGAGCCGCTCTCTCCGAAATACGCTCCGCTCCACTTCTTAGCCGACGAGAACGGATATATCTTTTCAGCCGTTTTGCCTGTCGCGCCGTCAAATTTTGCCTTTACCGCGTTATATGTGGGGTTTTCGTCGTTCAGCGAGGCTGTCAGCGAGTTGAGCGCCTCCGCAAGCTGCTCTTCGGTCGCTCCGTTTACCGGTATGGTTTTGTAGACCTCCATACAGCCCTCGGTTATAGTCCCCGTTTTGTCAAGGCACAATACGTCCACCCTCGCGAGCGTTTCTATACAGTACAGCTCCTGCACCAGTACCTTTTGCTTTGACAGCCTTATCACTCCGACCGCGAGGACGGTGCTTGTCAGAAGTATCAGACCCTCCGGTATCATTCCGACGAGCGCCGCGACAACGTGAGTGACCGTATCTGAAATATTTTCGTTATTTTGGAAATACTGATTTAAGGACAGCAATATCCCGATAGGGAAGATGGCTATTGACACTATCTTTATTATCTTATTCAGCGTGCGCATTATCTCCGAGTTTACCTTTTTAATGTACTTTGCGCCGTTGAATACTGTCGAGGCGTAGTTGTCGTCGCCGATATGCTCCGCCATACAGCGGCATTTGCCGCTGACTATAAAGCTGCCGGACAGCAGACTGTCGCCTGCCGCCTTATGTATAGGCTCGGATTCGCCTGTGAGCAGAGACTCGTTTACATCGACCTCGCCCGACAGCAATATGCAGTCCGTCGGTATCTGATTGCCCGCCGATAGCTCTATCACGTCCTCGAGCACTATGTCGTTTATTCCCGTTTCCTGAATTTTTCCGTTTCTTATGACCTTGACCTTGGACTGATTTATTATCGACAGTCTGTCTACCGTGCGCTTTGCCCTTATCTCCTGAAATATTCCTATCGCGATATTCGCGAGGATAACAAGCATAAACATTAAATTTTTATATGAGCCGACGAGAAGCACCGCAATCGCCAAAACTATATTTATAAGGTTAAACAGCGTGCATATGTTGTCGGCGAATATTCTCGGTATGCTTTTTGTCGGCAGTCGGGATTCCCTGTTGTACAGCCCCAGATCAAGCTGCCGCTTTACCTGTTCGTCGGTCAGCCCGTTTTCGGCTGTCGGGTTAAACTTGAATCCGGCGCCGTTTGTGTTTTCCATATATCAATTTTCCTCCCCGATTGTTACTTTGTTGGGCTCGCTTTTTTGCCTGAATAGATGGGTTTGGCGCTCTCCGGCTGCCGCATGGTTCGCCTCGGCGGGATTTGAGCGGCGTTATAGGTTCGGGCGGCGACCGCCAAGCTCCCGCCTGCGGCGGGAGCCTGGCGAAAAACGCGGCGGGGCAGGCGGCTGCCCGCGTTGCAGTGACCGTGCCGCCGCGTTTTTCAGCGCGGCGCAGCCGCGCGGGTCGCCGCCCGAACAAGTCCGGTTCAGCCGCACAGCGGAAACGGGGCGATGCGGCAGCCTCTTATAACGCGGCAAATACCCATTATAGCAAGCAAAAATTTATTTTTATCATTAGTAATTATTTTACTATATCCTTCCCTCCTTATCAATTATTTTTAAAAATTTTTCATTAATTAACCTTTCTGCGTTTACCGCTTAATAAAAAAATTAGATAAAATCCTTTTTTCAAGCTGTTTTTCGCTTTATATCTGGTAAAACTGAATTGGCATTAACTTTTTTCGTTTATACGCTTTCGATTGTAGAATGATAATTATTGCCGAGCGCCGTTAAAAAAACAAAATTTGGCAGAACGCGATTTTTGGCTGGCGCTGGGCAACTGACAAGATCCGGAGGTGAAAAAATGAAAGCGAAAATATTTTTTAAAATTATATATTCAGCCGTTGCGATGTCGGCTATTGCGCTTTTCGTGTTCACGGCGCTTTGCGCCGCGTCAATGCCGGATATGTTTATAGTGACAAATGACAGCGGCGTCCAAAATTGCAGCGCGATGCCCGCGCTCACGCTCGTTGAGGACGACGACCGCAGCGCGGACGATCAAAGTGGGAGCCGCAGCGGCAAGCTGATGTTTGCAAATATTTTCCCCGTAAAGAGCGTCAGCATCAAAAGCCGCGCGGATATAAAGGTAATACCGGGAGGCGACCCGTTCGGCGTGAAGATGTTCACGCAGGGAGTCGTCGCGGTCAAAACCGAGGAGATAAGCGTAAACGGCGAAGCCCGATGCCCCGCGAGCGAGGCGGGAATCGAGGTGGGCGACACAATAAAGAGCGTGAACGGAGACGTAGTGTTGAGCAACGCCCGACTTTCGGAGCTTGTGAACAGCAGCGGCGGCAAGCCCCTTGAATTTTGCGTGAGCCGCGACGGAGAGAGCTTTAAGACCGAGGTCGAGCCGATAGACGCGGGTGGAGAGTACAAAATAGGTCTTTGGATAAGAGACAGCTCCGCCGGAATAGGCACCGTAACGTTTTACTGTAAGGGCAACAAGGGCTTTGCGGGACTTGGACACGGAATATGCGACGTGGATACGGGCTGTCTGCTTCCGCTCGACCACGGAGATATAGTAGACGCCGATATAGACACGGTGACCAAGGGCATAAAGGGCAAGCCCGGCTGTCTGAACGGACATTTTGAAAGCGCGGCGGCCAACGGAGAGCTGTCGGACAATCTTGACACCGGAGTTTACGGAACGGTGAAAGAGCTTCCGGAGGACTGCGGCGAAGTTTCGGTAGCGTCGGTTCAGGAGGTAACGACCGGCAGCGCGACAATGCTGACAACGATAAACGGCGACGAGCCGCAGGAATACGAAATAGAGATAGAAAGCATAACGTATGACGAAAATAACAAGACGAAAAACATGGTGATAAGAATAACCGACGAACGGCTTCTCGACAGCACCGGCGGAATCGTCCAGGGCATGAGCGGGAGTCCGATACTGCAAAACGGAAAGCTTGCGGGAGCGGTGACCCATGTATTTGTAAACGCGCCGGACAAGGGATATGCAATTTTTGCGGAGAATATGCTGACGGATTATATCGAATCGACGAATTTAATCAGCGGTGAAGCTGCTTAACAAAAAATCTTATTAATATCGACAAGAAAAGAAAAAATAAAACAAAAACTTTTTTCAAAAAAATTTCTGTAAGCACTTGCAATATTTACCAAAATATGGTAATATTGGTACAACAACAAAACAGTTAGGGGATATTTTATGGAAAATAAGATTTTAGCTATTTTAACCGCAGAACCACAGGAATTCAGCCGAGAGGAGCTATCGGTATTTGACAGATACGGGATTGAACTGTCGATTTGCGCCAAGGACGGCATTGAGCTTATGGAAAAGGTGAGCGAGCTGAAGCCGCGCGTTGTAATTTCCGATTTATTTTTAAAGAAAATCGACGGAATAGGCGTGATGCGCAGCGTGCTTAATCAGGGAGGAAATGCTCCGGAATTTATAATGATGTCAACCTTTGACAGTCCGGTGCTTGAGCGCGAGGTGATAAACAGCGGAGCGGCTGTATTTATGTCGATTCCGGCAGGCGCGGAGGCTATTGCCAAGGCGGCGTCTAACCTCGTTAAAAACGGAGGTCAAAGGGACAATATCCGACACCTCAGCGAGGCAAAGGGCGATTCGATTGAGATGAGAGTGACTGAGATTTTGCATCAGATAGGAGTTCCCGCTCACATTAAGGGCTATCACTATTTGAGAAAATCCATTCTTATGTCTGTTGAAACTCCGGAGATAATCAACGCGGTAACAAAGCAGCTTTATCCGTCGGTTGCGAAGCAGTTTGACACAACGTCTTCAAGGGTGGAGAGAGCCATTCGCCATGCCATAGAGGTCGCGTGGGACAGAGGAGACGTAGATGTGCTTAACTCATATTTCGGATACACCATTCACAACGGCAGAGGGAAGCCGACAAACAGCGAGTTTATCGCGATGATTTCCGATAAGCTGCGCTTACAGCTTAAAAACGCAGGATAAAAAAGCCATAATCAATACCTTCTGAGGGCTGCCGCATTACTCGTTTTCCCTTTGTGCCAACGTGAAAACGGGGCGGGCGGCGACCCGGCGCGGCGCAGCCGCGCCTGAAAACGCGGCGGGCAGGCTCTGCCCGCGTGGCAGCGAGATTGAGCGCCGCGTTTTGCAAATTTTCGCGGGAGCGAAAATTTGCGGTCGCCGCCCGCCCCCGATTATCCGCTCAAAGCAATCGTGAGAACCTATGCGGCAGCCCAAACCCTCCGCAAATTTCAAATCGACAGTATGCGAGTGAATATTTTATCCCCGCGGTGCTATAATACTAACATAATATTGAAAGCGAGGGCAAAAATATGATTTCAAAAACATATAATATTGTCGGGATGTCAAGCGGAAGGTGCAGCGAAAATCTTGAACATTCGCTCAATAGCATACCGTTTGTAAACGCCTATGTAAGCCTTAAAGGGGCAAGCGCGAGAATAAGCTCGTGCAGACCGATAGACGAGGCGCTTATCGTGAGGACGATAGAGCAGGCGGGCTACGGTGTGAATATAATTTAAAACGATAAATTCAAACGGCGCGGCTCGTCGGAGCTGTCGCCTAAAGCCTAAAAAGCGCCGCAGGCAATCGCGCCCGCGGCGCTTTTGCGTGCATATATCGGGATATAAAGCGCGGATATTTTTATTTTCCGTAACATAAAAGCAGGAGCGCCATAAAATAGTAATAAAAGTTTAAGGGAGGCTATTGCTTTATGTCCGAGGAAAATATTGGTACAAACACAGATCTCAGTAACATAAAGGAAGCTGTTTGCATCGACGCATACAGAGTCTATGACAGCTGCTCTGACAAGGATTGCCTTAGCGATTTAAGGGTATATTTCAGTCAGGAAGCGCAGGACCTTATCGACGGTGCGACAAATGTGAGACTCAAGGACGCGGATATAATCAATGTTTACATTGATCTGGAGCCCGTGCCGTTTCATAAGGGCTTTTATTCGGTTGACATGACATACTTTTTCGAGGTCGAGCTTGAGGTCTATGCGGCGCCAAAGTCGATTGCTACGGTAGCGAAGGGCTTGAGCATCTTCAACAAGAAGGTCATTCTATACGGCAGCGAGGGCAATGTAAAGGTGTTCAGTTCAGACTACGTTAAGGATGACAACGACTCTCAGTCGCCGCCGATAAGGAATTTGCCGAAGGCGACGGTCCAGGTGGCAAAGCCGATCGCGCTGTCGGCGAGAATGATAAACAAATGCGGAGAAACTCCCCCGTGCTGCCCGATACCGGAGCCTGTCAGCCGTCGGTTCGGCGCTCAAATGCCGGGGCCAAGCGGTATGCGCGACGTCCTTGTCACGCTTGGAATATTCACAATAGTGCGAATTGAGAGAAACGTGCAGATGCTTGTTCCGGCGTATGATTTTTGCGTTCCGGAAAAGGAGTGCGTCACCTCGTCGGATAATCCGTGCGAAATGTTCAGCAGACTGGAATTCCCGACGAGCGAATTTTTCCCGCCGAGGGTATCCGCCCCGGACGATGATTTTGGCTGTGGCTGCGGCTGCTGACCGATGGAGAAAAGAGGGCTGTCTCACGAAAAGCCGTGAGGCAGCCTTAATTCGTTAAAGGTGTTTTTTCGCGACTGCGGTGCGGAGCTTATTTGCGGGAATAAAAGCGGGAATAAGAAAAATTCCCTGTGCGAAAAGCATAGTTGCAAAGGAACGGCAACCACTTTTGAGAAATATCATAATTTTAAGCAGATTGACTGCGGCTCAACAACCGCAGCGGTAAAAATACTTTAAAAAACAGGCAAAGAATGCTCCGTGCCTTTTGGCACGGAGCACTCGCTGTTTTAGTCGCGCAGACGGATAAACGAACCGGGGTAAATCACATTGGGATCCTCAAACGAGTTCCTCTTGATAATGTCGTCTACGGAGATACCGTAATTTTTCGCTATGGAAAAAAGCGTATCACCCGGACGAACCGCATACCATTGCGGCACATTCTTGTTTCCTATTGGAATTTTGAGCTTCTGTCCCGGATAAATTCTGTCGGGAAAAGCAAGACCATTATATCTTGCTATATCGTTTACAGTAACGCCGAAAAACTGGGCAATACCCCAGAGAGTATCGCCGGGCTCGACGGTATAGACTACAACTGACATATCTATGCTCCTTTCATTTTGACTACTAATAATATATGTAGCTTTACCGGAGTCGTGAATACTCGTCCGCGATTTGCAAATGATAAAAGAAAATTAAGGAGGAATCATAATGAGCTTTTTAATCAAAAGAGTACGAGGCAGAGAGATAATAGATTCAAGGGGAAATCCGACCGTCGAGGCGGAGGTAACGCTCGAGTGCGGGCTTAGCGCAAGGGCGAGCGTGCCGTCGGGAGCGTCAACGGGAAAATATGAGGCGGTCGAGCTGCGCGACGACGACAAAGAGAGATTCGGCGGGCTCGGCGTGACGAGGGCGGTTGAAAACATCAAAAACGAAATTTCTCTGGAATTGAGCGGCAAAAATCCTCTTAAACAGGAGGAAATAGATAATTTGCTGATATCGCTCGACGGCACGGACAACAAATCGCGGCTTGGCGCAAACGCAACGCTCGCCGTATCAATAGCCTGCGCGAGGGCGTCGGCGACGCTTTTGGAGGTGCCGCTTTACCGCTATATTGGCGGCTGTTTTGCGCACGCAATGCCGGTTCCGATGATGAATATATTGAACGGCGGGGCGCACGCGGACAACAATCTTGACGTTCAGGAGTTTATGATAATGCCCGTCGGGGCGAGGCGCTTTAGCAGAGGACTCAGGCAGTGCTGTGAGGTCTACCACACGCTCAAGAGCTTACTAAAGGAAAAGAAGCTCTCGACCGCGATAGGAGACGAGGGCGGATTTGCGCCGTCGCTCGAAAGCGAGAGCGAGGCTATTGAGCTGATACTTCAAGCGGTTGAGAGAGCCGGTTACAGGCCGGGCGAGGACTTTATGATTTCGCTTGACGCTGCGGCGAGCGAATGGAAGGGGGAAAATACGGGCGAGTATATTCTCCCGAAGAAAAATGAAAAAAGGACAAGCGAACAGCTTACGGAGTACTGGAGCGGACTGAAGGAGAGGTACCCGATATTCTCTATCGAGGACCCTCTTGACGAAAACGACTGGGACGGTTGGAGGATTATGACCGATAAGCTAAATCATCGCCTTGCAATAGTCGGCGACGATTTATTTGTTACAAATTACGACAGACTGAAGAAAGGGATAGCTGACGGCTGCGGCAACGCCATATTGATAAAGCCGAATCAGATAGGAACGCTGAGCGAGACCGCAAAGGCTGTAAGCGCAGCCAAAAACCACGGATTTCGCACCATAATGTCGCACCGCTCGGGCGAGACCGAGGACACGACGATAGCCGACCTTGCCGTCGGGCTTGCGACGGGCTTTATCAAGACGGGCGCGCCGTGCAGAACGGACAGGACCGCAAAGTACAACCGACTGCTCAGGATAGAGGAGCAGCTCGGAGCGAGCGCGTCATACGGCTTGTTAGGCTGATAAATCGGGCGTTTTGGACTGCCGCACAATGATTTTATCGCATTGTGCGGGGCGGTGGGTTCGGGCGGCGACCCGGTGCGGCGCAGCCGCACCGGAAAAACGCGGCGCGGGGCTTGCCGTTTGGGTTTTCTACACGGTTGGGCGCGCCGCGTTTTTCTCGCGCCTATCCGCCCGCACGGGCGGATAGGCGCCGGTCGTCGCCCGAAGTCTTTACCCCGAGCCATAGCTGAAACGAGAGGTGCGGCAGTCCCGCAGTGACTGCGAATACCAAATACATAAAACGGGCGCGAGCCGCCTATCAAATCCCAAAAAAATTTGTTGACACGCTCCGGCGGCAGTGCTATAATGTTATAGCCGCTTACTGTGGGCAGATAAGAAAGCTGTGCTTCGCCCGACGGGTAGCGAGTCTTAAACAAAGGAATGAATTAAATGTACGCAATCATCGAAACAGGCGGAAAGCAGTACAAGGTGGAAAACGGCGACGTTATCTATGTTGAAAAGCTGAACGCCGAGGACAATGAGACCGTTGATTTCAATGTTATCGCTCTCGGAGCGGACGACGGTATCAAGGTAGGCGCGCCTTATGTAGAGGGCGCAAAGGTAACGGGCAAGGTCATCAAGACCGGCAAGGGCAAGAAAATAACCGTTTTCACCTACAAGCCAAAAAAGGGCGAGAAAAGAAAAATGGGTCACAGACAGCCGTACACAAAGGTTGAGATCCAGAGCGTAAACGCTTAATCATGATAAATATGAGCTTTTATGTCACCGCGGGCGGCGAGCTTGTCGGCTTCAGAATAACGGGACATTCCGGTTATTCGGAGCAGGGCAGCGATATTGTATGCGCCGCTGTCAGCTCCGCCGCATATATGACTGCAAATACTATAACCGATATAAAGCATATAGGCTGCGAGCTAAATGTTGACGACGGCGATATGATGCTTAGAATTTTTCAGCGCGACGCAGCGGCGTGCCGCGACATTTTATCCGGCTTAAAGCTGCATATGACTCAGCTTGAGGAGCAGTATTCAGACTATATAAACGTAAATTATACGGAGGTGTAACGATAATGATCAAGGTTAATATTCAGTTATTCGCACATAAAAAAGGAATGGGTTCCACAAAGAACGGACGTGACTCGGAGTCAAAGCGTCTCGGCGTTAAGCGCGCAGACGGACAGTTCGTGCTCGCGGGAAATATCCTCGTTAAACAGCGCGGAACACATATCCACCCCGGCACAAACGTAGGCCGCGGTTCCGACGACACACTTTTTGCAACGGTTGACGGCGTTGTTCGCTTTGAGCGCGTAGGCCGTGACCGCAAGCGCGTAAGCGTTTATGCCGAGCAATAATTGAACGGCGTTTGCAGGGTGTGAGTTTTATCACACAGTCATATTTTGGAGGTGCTGTGAAAACCGCACCTCCTTTTTTACTGAAAATGGGGAATAATAATGTTTGAAAACGACTATATAATGAAGCAGATCGAGCTTATGACAAATTTCCTCGCAAAGCTCATATTCGGCAAGGAATCGCCGGAATACAAGCTGAAATACGACTTGCAGGGCAGCGCCTCGGACGAGGAGCTTCTGTACCTTCGGCTTGTAAAAATGATTGATGACGGAGAAATCAACGAGGCGGAAAACCTGCTTTTTGAAAATATCGAAAGAGAGCCGCGTGCGGAATATCTTGAAATAGCGATCGACTTCTACGACAGACTCGGCAGGCTTGATAACAAGGCGCTTGACGACGCGGATTTTTCGAGAGCTGAGGTTCTTGAGGGGCTGGAAAACGTAAAAAAGCTGTACGGCATTGAAACCCCGTGATTTAGGAGGCGTTTAAAATTGTTTGTTGATTACGCTAAGATAAATATTAAGGCGGGCGATGGCGGCGACGGAGCCGTGTCGTTTCACAGAGAAAAATATGTTGCGGCGGGCGGTCCCGACGGCGGCGACGGAGGAACGGGCGGCGACGTCTGTTTTCAGGCGGACGATAATCTTTCAACACTCGCCGATTTTCGCTACAAGAGAAAATATGCGGCGCAAAGGGGCGAAAACGGGAAATCGGGCAGACGCTCCGGCAAAAGCGCACAGCCGCTTGTCGTAAGAGTGCCGAGAGGCACCGTGGTCAAGGAGGCGGAAACGGGCAGAATACTTGCCGATGTTTCCGGCAACGAGCCGGTCGTAGTGGCACGCGGCGGCAAGGGCGGCTGGGGAAACACCCACTTCTCAACGCCGACAAGACAAATACCGCGCTTTGCAAAGCCGGGTATGCCGGGCGAGGAGTACGACGTTACGCTCGAGCTGAAGCTGCTCGCGGACGTTGGACTCGTCGGCTTTCCGAATGTTGGCAAGAGCACGCTCATCTCGGTTGTGAGCGAGGCAAAGCCCATAATAGCGAATTATCATTTCACAACTATAACTCCGGTGCTTGGAGTCGTAAGAATAGACGAGGGAAGCTCGTTTGTAATGGCGGATATTCCGGGGCTCATTGAAAACGCGGGCGAGGGAGTGGGACTCGGTCATCAGTTCCTGCGCCACGTCGAGCGCTGCCGTATGCTGATTCATATCGTCGACGTTTCCGGCAGCGAGGGGCGCGACCCGAAGGAGGACTTTGAGATAATCAACCGCGAGCTTGAAAGGTTCAATCCCGAGCTTGTGAAGGTGCCTATGCTTGTCGCCGGAAATAAATGCGACCTCGCGAACGACGAGCAGATAGAGGAGTTTAAATCCTATGTTGAAGAAAAGGGATATGAGTTCTTCCCGATAATGGCGGCTATAAGATACGACGTGGATCCGCTTTTGAACAGGACGCGCGAGCTTTTGAGCAAGCTGCCGCCCATCGTGCGATATGAGGCGGAGCCTGCGCCCGTCGTTGCCGCCGATAAGATAAAGGACAAGAAGTTTACCGTGAAGGTCGTGGACGGCGTTTATATAGTCGAGGGCAAATGGCTTGCAAATGTTATGCGCTCCGTAAATTTTGACGACTACGAATCTCTCCAGTATTTCCAGCGCGTTCTGAATGACGGCGGAGTTATCAAGGCTCTGCGCGACGCCGGAGTTCAGGAGGGGGATACCGTGTCGATATACGACCTTGATTTTGATTTTGTTGAATAACGGCGGTGATTTTGTGGGAAGATTATTAAACGACGCTTGCGAGCCGTCTCAGCTCAGTCCGCTGACTCTCGCTTTTGTCGGCGACGGAGTTTTTGATTTAATGGTGCGCGAGAGGATCGTGTGCAGCGCGAATGCTCCGGTCGGCTCCTTGAACAGCAAAAAGGTAGAGGTTGTGTGCTGTAAAAGCCAGTCTGAGATAATGGACAGGCTTACGCCGCTATTGACAGATGAGGAGCTTTCGGTTTTTAAGCGCGGAAGAAACGCGAAAACGGCGCACACGCCTAAAAACGCGAGCAATTCGCAGTATCACAGCGCGACGGGCTTTGAAGCGCTGTGGGGGTATTTATATTTAAAGGGCGAGATTGAAAGGCTGAACGAACTGTTTGAAATCGCCGGAATTTTTGCGCCCGACAGCGGCGATTGACGCATTGACTCGCGGGTAAGGCGCCTGCTGCGCAGGCGCACGGGGCGGCGACCGCGCGGCTGCGCCGCGCCAAAAACGCGGCGCGAAGCAGGGTTTCAGTGTTTAAGGCAGTCCCGAGCCGCGCCGCGTTTTTTCGCAACTTCCCGCCCGCAGGGCGGGAAGTTGCCGGTCGCCGCCCCGATAAGCGCCGCAGGCGCGCCTCAGCGGTAAATATGCTGCAAATCAACTTTTTGTCACTTGATATTCGCGGACGCTTTAGCTTGCAATTTAGAACATATGCGCGCATCTGAAAAAAGGCTTGACTTTTCAAAGCGCGTTTGATAAAATAACTCTGTTATGTGTGCTGGTCAGTGTATACATAGCCCGGATTTTATAAATCCGTATCCTTGCCCGCGCAGGCGGGCCTTAATGTCCAGAAGGAGGTGCTTTATAGTGGCAGTAATCAGTTCTTACGAATCAGTTATGGTCGTTTCAACAAAGCTCAGCGACGACGAGATCGCTCAGATGATCGAAAAGTTCAAGAGCCTTATTGAAAGACACGCTACCCTTGAAAGTGTTGACGAGTGGGGCAAGAGAAGACTTGCTTACCTCATTAACAAAGAATCAGAGGGTTATTACGTTCTGTTCAACTTTAAGAGCACTGCCGAGTTCCCGGCGGAGCTTGACAGACGCTACAAGATAACAGACGGTATCCTGCGTTCACTTATCGTGAAAAAAGAAGAGCAGCAGAATAATGAAGAATAATTGAGTATAAGCAACGAGAAAGAGAGACGATATTATGAACAAAGTAATCTTAATGGGAAGACTTACGACAGATCCGGAGCTTAAAACAACTCCGAACGGGATATCCGTCACGAGCTTCAGCCTTGCGGTAGACAGGAATTACGTCAAGCAGGGCAGCGAGCGCAAGACAGACTTTATCAATATAGTCGCTTGGCGGCAGAGAGCGGAGTTCATTTGCAAGTACTTTGTAAAGGGACAGCTTATCGCGCTTGACGGCTCGATTGAAACGCGCTCGTACGTTGATAAAAACGGCAACAACCGCACGGCGTTCGAGGTTGTCGTTGAAAACGCATATTTTACGGGAGACAGAAGGAATTCATCTCAGGGCGGCTATCAGGCGTCGTACCAGCAGAGTGCGCCGGCGCCCATTCCGCAGGAGCCTGCAAGCGTTTATTCAAGCGGCAGCGCAGGCGATTTTGAGGATATGCCTCTTGACGAGGACCTCCCGTTCTGAACGATTTAAAAATCAAACGCGAAAGCGATATTCTTACAGTAAAGGAGCGATTTAACAATGGCTGACAGACCTGAAAGAGACAACCGCAGAGGCGGACGCAAGAGCCGCAGAAAGGTTTGCACATTTTGTGTTGACAAGGTAGAAGACATAGACTACAAGGATATAGCAAAGCTCCGCCGTTTCCTTTCCGAGAGAGCAAAGATTCTTCCGAGAAGAGTAACGGGCACCTGCGCTTGCCACCAGAGAAAGCTCACGGTAGCAATAAAGCGCGCAAGACACCTTGCTTTGCTTCCGTACACAAGCGACTGATTTATTATTCCCGCGTTTTAATACGCGGGAATTTTGCGCATTATAAGGCGCCTTTGGCGCAAAATCGCTTGACATATGTATATGCGGAATATTAAAATAATATATAGTAAACGCGGGATAGAATTGATATTTGCAATTTTCTCGCTGAGCTTTATTAAATATATTTCGGGAGGAGAATTTTTTATGAAAAAATTTTTTAAAGCAAAAAAAGTCGTCAGCCTGTCTTTGGCTGCGCTGATGCTTACCGCGGCTGTTCCGCTCGGAGCGTCTGCGGCGGAGCAGCAGGACGGCTCTACGATAAGAATAATACACACAAACGATTTGCACGGCTATTACAAGGCGACAAACAAGGGGCAGATCGGCTTCGAGGGGCTCAAGGCATTTGTCGACAGTCAGGATCCCGATTTGATTTTGGACGTGGGCGACACCTTCCACGGTCAGGCGTTCGCGACGGTTGAAAAGGGCGATAGTATGGCAAGACTCCTTGATGCGGTGCATTACGACGCTATGACCCCGGGAAACCACGACTGGAGCTACGGCGCGGACAGACTGAGGGAGTTAGATTCAAAATATGATTTCAAGGTGCTCGCGTCCAATGTAGTGCGCGACGACGGCAGCGCTTACTTTGACTCCCCGTATCTTGTTAAGGAGGTCACCGCCGACGACGGAACGGTATTAAAGGTCGGAGTTGTCGGAGCTATTGACGATAAGTTTTATACCTCTACCCCCAAGGAAAATTTGACCGGATTAAAATTTACCGAGGAAGCCGCAAACACGACCGAGGTCGCCAAGACTCTCAGAAACGACGAGGGCTGCGATATAGTTATCGCTATCACTCATCAGCACGACTGCGAGGGCTTCGTCAATAATATAAGCGGAGTAGACGCTGTTTTGGCGGGTCACGAGCATAAGCTCATAGATACGACCTACACCGACAAGGACGGCAAGAGCGTTCCGCTCGTTGAGGCTAACTGCTATTTTTCAAACGTGGGCGTTTTATCGCTGACCTATGATAAGAACAGCAAAACCGTTTCCGCCTCAAAGGAGAGATTTATATCCTCGCAGGATACCGCGGATAAATCCGATGCTGCGGTGTCGGAGCTTATAGGCTCAATAGAGAGCGAGGAGAGCACTGTGCTCAAAGAGGTAGTCGGCAAGAGCGACGAGGAATACCCCTATTCGTGGGAGGATATTCGCGTTGCCGAGCAGCCGATAGGCAGAATAGTGACCGCGTCCTACCTTGACTGGACAGGCGCGGACGTTTCAATGGAGAACTCCGGTGGTATCCGTGCCGGAATACCGAAGGGCGATGTGACTTACGGCGATTTGATAAGCATTTCGCCTTACGGAAATACTCTGCTTGTAAAGCAGCTCACAGGACAGGAGATACTCGA
>CANPZK010000035.1 GCA_947588875.1 uncultured Clostridia bacterium | reverse complement strand
ATTAAGCAACTGAATAAAATTAAATTATCCGCCCATAATCAGGATAAATATTCCTGAAGGGGCGGATTTTTTTATGAGAAAATTATTTGCGTCGGGCTTGCCGTCTAAATTTATCATCACGCTTTTTATCCTTGCCGTGCTCGCGGGCTGCGTTCAATTTTCGGCTCAGTGCTGTGAAATATCGGACAAGGTGCTCAGACTGCACATTCTCGCGAACTCTGACAGCGCCGCCGACCAGGAGCTGAAGCTAAGGCTGCGCGATAAAATACTTGAGCATTCCTCCGAGCTGCTCGGCGCTCCGCTCGACAAGTCCGAAGCAATTTATTCGGCGCGGAGCAGGCTCGGAGATATAAAATCGTTCTGCAATTCGACCTTAAAGTCGCTCGGCAGCGACTACACCGCCGACTGTGAAGTCGTAAATATGTACTTTAACACGAGAACCTACGGCGAGCGCACTATGCCCGCCGGATTTTACGACGCTCTGAGGATAAAGATAGGCAAGGGCGAGGGCAAAAACTGGTGGTGCGTTTTGTTCCCACCGATATGCTTAAGCGGCGCGGTCGAGGAGCGCGACGTGTTCGACGAATCGGACGAAGGCGTTATAAGCGAAAGCGAGGAATACGAATACCGCTTTAAAATAGTAGAAATTTTCGACTATCTAAGGTCGCTTTTTAATCGCGGCGATTAGCGCGCCGCAGAGCCTTCCCGATAAAATCGAGCCGTCAGCCCGACAGAATCAAACGTAGAGATAGTCGTTCAGAACCGGCTGCAAGCCTTCGTCGGATATGTCGCCGTACATTTTTTCAAGACTGCGGCCGTCCCATATCTCAAACTGCTCGTCGCCCTGCTCGCCGTCCGACTCCTTCCCCGTGTACTTGCTCTCGTGGTCGCCTATGCCCGTAGAAACGCCGGCGGATACCTTTGTCGCGGCTATCTTTACGATGCCGTTGCGGAACTCCGCGCTTTCTCTTGACGAAACCGTTATGCCGACGAACGGCAGGAAAATGCGGTAAGCGCAAATTATCTGGCAAAGCTGCCTCTCGCCCACGTCGTTCGGGTTTATTTTATCGTTGTTGAGTATCGGGCGCAGTCTCGGGCAGGACAGCGACATCTCGGCGTGGGGATATTTTCTCTGCAAATAATACACGTGCAGGGCTCCGGCGAGTGCGTCGCGGCGGAAATCTGAAAGCCCCAAAAGCGCCGAAAACGCAACGCCGCGCATACCTCCGCGCAGCGCTCTTTCCTGAGCGTCAAAGCGGTACGGCCACACGCGCTTGTGTCCGTACAGATGCAGGGTTTCATATTTGTCGGAGTCGTAGGTTTCCTGAAAAACGGTCACATAGTCCGCTCCGCACTCGTGCAGATAGCGGTACTCGTCCGTATTCACGGGGTATATTTCAAGTCCCACCATGCGGAAATATTTTCTCGCGAGCTTGCACGCCTCGCCTATATATTCAACGCTGCTCTGCGCCCTGCTTTCGCCGGTGAGGATAAGTATTTCCTCCATGCCGCTTTCGGCTATAACGCTCATCTCGCGCTCTATCTGCTCCGGCGACAGCTTCATTCGCTTTATGTGATTATAGCAGTTGAAGCCGCAGTAGACGCAGTAATTTTCGCAATAGTTCGCAATATACAGCGGGGTAAAGAGATAGACCGTGTTCCCGAAGTGCTTTCCCGTTTCAAGCCGCGCCCTTTCCGCCATGCGCTCCAAAAAAGGCTCGGCTGCCGGAGAAAGCAGCGCCTTTAAGTCCTCTATGCCGCAGGTCTCGCGCTCCAGCGCCGCCTCAACGTCCCTTGCCGTGTATTTCTCGGGGCAATATTCCCTCATTTGGGAAATGACCTTGTCGCAGACGTCCGACTCTATCCTTTCCATTCCCGGCAAATATTCCATATGATTTTTCCTGCTGCTCGGGTCGTTTTCAAGCCTGTGCTTCCTTTCGAGAGCCTCCGGCGACAGATATTCCGAATCCACAAGAAATTGATTGCTGTCCATAACTCTGCCTCCCTCAGTCGCGCAAAAATCCCGTGAGCGGGTCGGACGCGGCGGAGCCTCTGGCGAGTACTCTGCCCAAGCCGGACAGGTACGCCCGTCTGCCGGCTTCGATTGCAAGTCTGAACGCCGACGCCATCAGCGGCAGGTCGCCCGCGGTCGCAAGGGCGGTATTCGCCATTATAGCCGCCGCCCCCATTTCCATAGCCTCGCACGCCTGCGAGGGTCTGCCTATTCCCGCGTCAACGATTATGGGCAGGTCTATTTCGTCGATTAAAATCTGTATAAATTCCTTTGTCGCCAGCCCCTTGTTTGAGCCTATCGGCGACGCCAAGGGCATTACAGCCGCCGCGCCGGCGTTTACGAGGTCGCGCGCCGCGTTCAAATCGGGGTACATATACGGCATAACGACAAAGCCCTCCTTCGCGAGTATCTCCGTCGCCCTCACGGTTTCGGCATTATCGGGCAGAAGATATTTTGCGTCGCGCATTATCTCCACCTTTACAAAGCTGCCGCAGCCAAGCTCCCGCGCGAGCCGCGCAATGCGAACCGCCTCCTCGGCGTTTCTCGCGCCCGAGGTGTTCGGCAGGAGAGTCACTCCCTTTGGGATAAAGTCGAGTATGTTCTCCTTTTCCTTTGTGTTGGCGCGGCGCACCGCAAGGGTTATTATCTCCGCGCCCGCGTCGCGCACAGCCGCCTCTATCAGGCTGAGCGAATATTTGCCCGAGCCGAGAATAAAGCGCGAATTAAACTCGCGCCCGCCTATTATAAGCTTATCGTCCATTTATTATCCCTCTTTCGCCTTTAGTTTTTCATTTTTAAAAATCATTTTCGCCGGCTATTATCCTTATCACGGCGTGGGCTTGGTGAGCGGCGCAGAGCATTACCCGCGAGGAGAACAGCCCCTCCCCGTCCGATATGTCCGAGCTTCCGTCGCCGCACAGCACAAAATTCGAGGCGATTTTTCTCGTCTTTATCAGGTTTGCCGAGGCAAGCCCCGCCATGCCGGAGCCGGAAACGAGGCTCTTGTCCGGCATCATCTCAAAAACGCCGTCCGCGAGCATAGCCTTTTCCTCCGGCTTATCGAATGCCTCGCATATTATATCGGCGCCGAGCAAAAGCTCTCGCATATTGTCCCTTGTAATTTTTACATTGTGCGTCTCCGTCTCAAGATACGGGGCTATCTCAAGGAGATTTTCCTTAAGCGCGTCGGACTTGCTCATACCGATTTGAGCCGCCTTATACTGCTGTCTGTGGAGATTCGTTATATCCACTCTGTCAAAGTCTATGAGTATCAGCCTGCCGACTCCCGCCCTTGCAAGGCATATTGCGATATTAGAGCCGAGCCCTCCGAGTCCGCATACAGCCACCGACGCGGCGGACAGCCTTTTTTGCAGCCGCTCCCCGTGCCTTGCCGCAAGCGCTTCAAGCCATTCCTCCCGTGTTGGTATCATCAAATGTCAGCCTCCCCCGACAAAGCTCACTACCTCTACGGTATCGCCGTCCTTTAGCAGAGTGTCGTCATATTTCGACTTCGGGACTATCTCCCCGTTGCGCTCCACCGCTATCCTCTGCGGCTCATACTCGGTCGTTTTTAAATATTCCGTCAGCGTTTTTCCGTCAACGGGCAGAAGCTCTCCGTTTATCTTTACCATATACACATCTCCTTGCCTGCCTTTGGCGTATAAAAATCGGAGACACACTCGCCGGTATGTCTCCGAAAGAATTTAACACAGGTTCCTACGGCGGCATTATCCGCATCAGGTATAAGGGTCGAAGGTACAACCTTCCTCTCAGCCTGTTACACAAGCTCCCCGATTGAATAAATACATTATACATTATTATTTCCGCAATTACAAGTGTCGGCGCAATCAAAATTGGCTGCCGAGGGGGGCGCAAATACGAATTTTGCGGATTTCCGCGTCGATATTTTACAAACAGGCTGATTCGTATTATAATAGACGGCGGGAAAACAGTCGGCGGGCATCAATAAGCGCCGCCGTGGAAAGAGGTAATGTTTTATGATAAAGGATCTGACCGTCGGCAAGCCTTCGACGGTTTTGTGGAAATTCTGCCTTCCGCTTTTCGGAAGTATTATTTTTCAGCAGCTATACAACATAGCCGACAGCTGGGTCGCGGGGAAATTTATAGGCGAAGGCGCGCTTGCCGCAGTCGGCAACAGCTATGAGATAACATTGATATTTATCGCCTTTGCGTTCGGCTGCAACATCGGCTGTTCCGTTATAGTTTCGCAGTATTTCGGCGCGAAGGAATACTCAAAGATGAAAACGGCGGTTTACACCTCTATTATATCGAGCGCGGCTCTGTGCGCGGTCTTAATGGCGGCCGGTGTTTCGCTCTCCGATATACTCCTGCGCCTTATCAGAACTCCGGAAAATATTTTCGCGGACTCAAAATTATATCTCGATATTTACATATTCGGACTCCCCTTTGTTTTCTTTTACAACATCTCCACCGGAATATTTTCCGCCCTGGGCGATTCAAAAACGCCGTTTATCTTTCTGGCGCTCTCATCTGCCGCGAATATCGCCATAGATATTCTGTTCGTTAAGGCGTTTGATATGGGGGTTTCGGGAATCGCGTGGGCTACCTTTCTCTGTCAGGGCATAAGCTGTGTTCTCGCCGTCGCGGTCGTTCTGCTTCGTTTAAAAAAATTTAAAACGGACGAAAAGACCCCGCTGTTTTCCGTGCCGATACTCAAGAGCTTTTCCTCGATAGCCGTACCGAGCATTCTCCAGCAGAGCTTCATCTCCGTCGGCAATATAGTTATACAGAGCGTCATAAACGGCTTCGGCACCTCGGTCGTGGCGGGATATTCCGCCGCAGTCAAGCTCAACAATCTCGTTGTGACCTCGCTGACGACTCTCGGCAACGGCATATCGAATTACATCGCTCAAAACATAGGCGCAAGGCGGCTTGCGCGCGTCAAGGCGGGCTTTTCCGCCGGTATAAGGCTGGTATGGAGCATATGTCTGCCGATTTGCCTGCTCTATATTTTCTGCGGAACACAGCTTTTGTATTTCTTCATCGACGACCCTACCCCCGCCGCCTTGCAGACGGGCATTGTATTTCTGCGGATACTCTCCCCGTTTTACTTCGTGATAGCCGCAAAGCTCGTCGCGGACGGAATACTTCGCGGCGCGGGAATGATGAAAAAGTTTATGATAGCAACGTTTACGGATTTAATACTCCGCGTCGGACTTGCGGTCATACTCTCAAGGACGTCGCTCGGCTCCGTGGGAATATGGTGCGCGTGGCCGATAGGCTGGTCAGTGGCGACCGTCCTGTCTATCGTATTCTATCGCTCGGGAAAATGGGCGAAGGACTGCGGCGGCGAAAATTGAATATCGGCGTTTCCACATTTTTAAACTAAATTTAAGCATTTGTCCTTAAAATAAATGTGCATTGTCATTATTCGTCAAATTTTTGTCGGTTCTTCTTGAAGGCGCGTAAAATTTATGATATTATGAATTTAAGTTTTGATAATCGGCAAAAATAGATTTTAACGGTTTCCTTTTAACGAACAGGAGGTTAAAGGATTTTGAAATTATATAAAAAGCTTTTGATTTTATCAGCCGCGCTCTGCACGGTGGCGGTATCCTCCGCAACGGCGTTTGCAGAGCCGACAGACAGCGAGCCTGCGCCGGATATTCCTTCCGCCGTGGAGCCTGCGCCGGAGCTGCCGGACAGCTCGGCAGACGTTCCCGGCTCGTCCGTCGAGCCGGTTCAGCCGAATTACAGCAGTACCCCGAGTCAGAATTATCAAACGCCGCCCGCCGCCGACAACAGCTCCTCCGTCAATAACGGCGGAAATTCGGGCGCGGCTTCAAACGGCACGCCGAGCTATGGGCAGGACTACAATCAAAACGGCAATCAATCAGCCGGTCAGGTTAGCCCCGAAAATTCCGCGTCGTTTTCGGAAAACACGGTATCCGGCTCAACGGGCGAAGGCGATATCTATTATAGCGGAGAAACCGACCCGAGCCTTGACAATAAGCTCTTTAACACCGGCGAAACTCCAAACGAAAACAACATGAACGAGAACGACTGGAAATCTATTCTTGATTTCAACAGCTCCGGCGGCGGAGACGATTTCGGATTTATTAAAAACAACAACTCAAAGGACGACTCCGTTTTATATCAGCTCATGCTTTACGGCGGGGTTCTCCTGATAGCCGTTGCGCTCGCCGGAATAGTATTGATAATCGTTATGACCGTAAAGGCGCATAAAGCCAACAAATTAAAGCGGTCGAGGGCGGGAGCATACGACGAACAGCCCGACGGCAATGACGCGGTGGATATAAGCAAATACGATACCGGCGACATAGACATTGACCTGTCAAAATACGATAAATATTTATGAGTTATCGGACTCTTGCCAACCGCGGCTTTACAGACGCAATTCTGTAAAGCCGCGGTTTTGTTTTATATTTTTATTTTGAGAAAGGCGATGGCTTCCCTATGGAAGCGAAACCGAGGTCGCTTGCTTAAAATTATTTTCCGTTAAGCCGCCTTGCGGCACAAACCGCAAAATGCAAGATGCTTTCGGACAGACAAAAGCCGCGCCGCCTTTTGGCGGCACGGCTCGGAAAGGAGCTTTAATCAAGTTCAAACGCGCCCGTATAGAGCTGATAATATTTGCCCTTTTTGGCTATCAAATCGTCGTGGTTGCCCCTCTCGATTATTCTGCCGAGCTCAAGAACCATTATCACGTCCGAGTTTTGTATCGTGCTTAATCTGTGCGCTATGACAAAGACCGTCCTGCCGCGCATGAGCGCGTCCATACCGCGCTGTATGATGGACTCGGTTCTCGTGTCGATCGACGAGGTCGCCTCGTCAAGTATCATAACCGGCGGGTCTGCAACGGCGGCTCTCGCTATTGATATGAGCTGGCACTGACCCTGCGACAGGCTGCCGCCGTCGCCCGAGATCACCGTATTATAGCCGTCGGGCAGCATTCTTATGAAGCCGTCCGCGTTTGCAAGCCTCGCCGCGGCGTAAACCTCCTCGTCGGTGGCATTAAGCCTGCCGTATCTGATATTATCCATTATGGTGCCGGTAAACAGGTTCGTGTCCTGAAGCACCATACCGAGCGAACGGCGCAAATCGCTCTTTTTGATTTTGTTTATATTTATATCGTCGTATCTTATCTTGCCGTCGGCGATGTCGTAAAATCTATTGATAAGATTTGTTATCGTCGTTTTTCCTGCTCCGGTCGAGCCGACAAAGGCTATCTTCTCGCCCTGATTCGCGTGAAGCGTTACGTTGTGGAGCACCGTCTTTTTGCCGTCATAGCTGAAATCTACGTCGAAAAATTCCACCCTGCCCTCGAGCTTTGTGTAGGTTATCGTACCGTTTTCGTGCGGGTGCTTCCACGCCCAGAGATGGGTGCGCTCGCTCGTTTCGACAAGCTCGCCGTTTTCGTATTTGGCGTTTACAAGCGTGACGTAGCCGTCGTCGTCCTCGGACTTCTCGTCGATAAGCTCAAATATTCTCGTCGCGCCCGCCAATGCCATAACGACCATATTTATCTGCTGCGACACCTGAGTTATCGGGTTGGTAAAGCTGCGGCTGAGCTGTAAAAACGCCGCTATGCCGCCGAGCGTCAAGCCGCCGAAGCCGCTTATCGCAAGCGCTCCGCCCGCCAAGGCTATTAAAACGTAGAGTATATTGCCGAGGTTCGCCATTACCGGCATGAGGATATTTGCAAAGGTGTTTGCCGAGGTCGCACTGCGGCATAGCTTATCGTTGAGCTTGTCAAAATCCTCCTTTGACTTTTCCTCGTGGCAGAACACCTTGATTACCTTTTGACCGTTTACCATTTCGTCGATATAGCCGTTCAGCTCGCCGAGGTCTACCTGCTGTTTTGCAAAGTATTTTCCGCTTTTGCCGCCTATTTTTCCCGTCGTCATTATCATTACAAAGACGACTATCAACGTCAGTATAGTGAGCATCCAGCTTGTTGCGAGCATAGCAGAAAGCACGGCGACGATAGTTATTACGGACGAGATAACCTGCGGTATGCTCTGGGATATCATCTGTCTGAGCGTGTCTGTGTCGTTTGTAAAGCGGCTCATGGTATCTCCGAAGCGGTGGGTATCGAAGTATTTTATCGGGAGCGTCTGCATATGCGCGAACATCTCGTTCCTTATGGTTCTTATCGTTCCCTCCGAAATTTTTATCATAATGCGGTTATACAGAAACGCCGTGACTATTCCGACGAGATATATCCCGCCCATAAACATAAGCGCGGATATAAGCCCCGAAAAATCGGGAACGCTCTGCAAAAGCATCGGGGTGATGTAGTTGTCTATCAGCACCTGAAGGAACATGGAGCCTGCGACTCCCGCTACCGCGCTGAGGAGTATGCTTATAACTACTACGGCGAAGAGCAGTCTGTATTTTTTTGTGTAGGACAACAGGCGCTTTACCGTCTTTCCGCTTATCTTTGCGCCCTGAGCCGCTGCCGCCGCCTTTTGCTGTCTCATTCTGTTCATTAATCCTCGCCGCCCTTCTGCTGAGAAATGTATATCTCGCGGTAAATGTCGTTGTTTTTCACAAGCTCCTCGTGAGTGCCTACCGCGTTTATTTTTCCGTCGTCCATTACTATTATTTTATCCGCGTCCTGAACGGAGGATATTCTCTGCGCTATTATTATCTTGGTGGTGTCCGGTATCTCATTTGCGAACGCCTCGCGGATAAGAGCATCGGTCTTTGTGTCGACGGCGCTCGTCGAGTCGTCGAGTATAAGTATTTTCGGCTTTTTGAGCAGCGCTCTCGCTATGCACAGCCTTTGCTTCTGTCCGCCGGACACATTCGCCCCGCCCTGCTCGATCATCGTTTCGTATTTTTCGGGGAAATCCTGTATAAAGCCGTCCGCCTGCGCGAGCTTACAGACTCTTATTATCTCCTGCTGAGTCGCGCTCTCATTGCCCCAGCGGATATTTTCGTTTATTGTCCCCGAAAAAAGCACGTTCTTTTGCAGCACCATCGCCACGTTGTTTCTGAGCGTTTCTATGTCGTACCTTTTTACGTTTACTCCGCCGACCGACACCTCGCCGCTTTGCACGTCGTAAAGTCTTGGGATAAGCTGAACGAGGGTAGATTTCGACGAGCCCGTGCTGCCGATTATTCCAACCGTTTCGCCGGATTTTATTTTAAGGTTTATGTCCGACAGACACTGCCTTGCCGACGCGCCGCCGTATGAAAAGGCTACGTTCTTAAACTCTATCGAGCCGTCCTTTAATTCATATATCGGGCTGTCGCAGTTTGAAAGGTCGCTCCTTTCGTCGAGCAACTCCACGACTCTCTCCGCCGAAGCCCTCGACATAGTTATCATAACGAAAACCATCGAGAGCATCATCAGGCTCATAAGTATCTGCATAGCGTATGAGATGAGGCTCATAAGCTGGCCGGTGGTAAAGCCGCGCGCGGGGTCGTTGCCGGAATTGATTATCAGAACCGAGCCGAACCACGATATGAGCAGCATACAGGCGTATATGCAGAACATCATCAGCGGGTTGTTTGTTACGAGCGCCTTTTGCGCCTTGGTGAAGTTGTTGTAAATATCGTCCGCTACCTCGCCGAATTTTTCACATTCCTTTTCCTCCCTGACGTACGCCTTTACTACTCTTATTCCCCTCAGATTTTCTCCGACCACCTTATTCATTCTGTCGTACGCCTTGAACACGCGCTCGAACGCCGGACGCGCCACCTTCATTATTATCATAAGCCCGACAAAGAGAATCGGTATCGCCCCGAGAAAGATAAGCGACATCATCGGGTCGATGCAAAACGCCATTATCAGTGAGAATATGAGCATAATAGGGCTTCTTACAGCCATTCTTATTATCATCTGGTATGAGTTTTGTACATTCGTAACGTCCGTTGTAAGACGGGTTATTATGCTCGAATTTGAAAATTTATCTATATTGCCAAACGACAGCTCCTGGAGATTGTAGTACATATCGTGCCTTAAATTCCTCGCAAAGCCAGCAGAGGCCGTTGCCGCCGTTTTGCCCGCCATCGCGCCGAAAAACAGCGACAATACTGCGCACGCAAGCAAAATCAATCCCATATAGAGGGTGTAATTCATATCTCCCCTTTCGATGCCGTAGTCTATCAGCATTGAGAGCAGGAGGGGTATCGTTACCTCCATCGCTATCTCAAGGGATACAAAAATCGGCGTGAGTATTGTCGGAGCTTTAAACTCCCTTATGCTTCTCATGAGCTTCCTAATCATATATTTCACCCTTTTCACATTTAGACTCTAAGCTTTTTTTCATTTTTTCAACCGTTTTAATAAAGGCTTCAAGCTCGTCGCCGCTTATTCCGCTGTGCAGCCTTTGCTCGATTTCTTCGGTCTTCATATGAGCCGCTGTGTACACCTGCTCGCCCTTTTCCGTGAGCTTTAAGGATTTCAGTCTCGCATCCGTTTCAACGTCGTAACGCCCGATAAAGCCCTTTTGCTCCATGAGCTTGACAAGTCCCGCTACGGTAGAGCGCGCCACATTGAACTCCTTTTCAATGTCCTTTTGGTAAATTATTCTCCCTCTGTTATTATAAAGATAGCCGAGAATCCAGATGTTCATCGCCGTCACTCTGTCGAGGTCGAGCTTTGCCATGCTCGCTTGAAATTCGCGAATTATCAGGTTTGAAAGCATTTTTATCTCGCGTCCTATCTCCGTTGCCACAAGATCGCCTCCTTGATTGTTCGTTTGCTAACAGTTCTACCGCTAACTGATTATAGTCTTTTACTCTTATATTGTCAACAGATATATCGGCAAAAATTAAAAAAGTTCTCTGTCCTTTTTCGGCTTTTTGTGATATGATATAAGATAACGCTATGGGTTGGGCTTTGATTGCAATGGAGAAGTTCCTCCGCACGCTCACCGGGCTGCCGCCGCGCTCGTTTTGCGCTATCTGCGGAGAGATACTTTGGGGCGGCGACCGGCGCGGCTGCGCCGCGCCGGAAAAACGCGGCGAGCGTGGTGCGAGCGCCAAACTCAGGTCGCCCGCAGGCGGCTTTTAATCGCCGTTAAAAACAAGCCCCGCCCGCGCCGCGTTTTTCGGCAAATTTCCGCCGGAGGCGGAAATTTGCCGGTCGCCGCCCGAATCCGCCCTCCCGCGCAATTTCTCCGCGCCCAATGCGGCAGCCCTGATGCAAAGTGAAACATTAAAATATATGCCCGAGGTGAATACTTTAATGAAAAAAATCTTAGCCCTGATTTTTACCCTTGCCCTCCTCGCAAGCTCTCTGTGCGCCTGTAAATCAACCGGCGGCGACGGCAAGCTGAAAATAGTAGCCACAATATTTCCGGCATATGACTTCGCCCGAAATATCGCGGGCGAACACGCCGACGTTTCTCTCCTGCTGCCCCCCGGGGTAGAGCCTCACTCCTACGAGCCTACCCCAAAGGACATGGTTTCCATACAAAACTGCGACGTATTTATCTACAACGGCGGCGAGTCGGAAAGCTGGATACAGGACGTTATCAACTCTATAGGAGGCGGCTTCAAGGTAGTTAAAATGACGGACTGCGTCGATACCCTGCTTAAGGAGGACGAGGACGAAGGCGACCACGATCACGGCGACGAGCCGGAATATGACGAGCATATATGGACCTCCCCCGTCATCTGCGAAGACATATGCGCGGCTATAAGCGAGGCGCTGTGTGAAAAGGATTCCGAAAACGCCGCCGATTACAAGCAAAACGCGGCGGCTTACATAAACAAGCTGAGCGAGCTTGACAGAGAGATAAAAGACGCGGTTAAATCCGCAAAAAGGCGCGAGCTGATATTTGGCGACAGGTTTCCGTTCAAATACTTTTCCTCGGAGTACGGTCTTGACTGCTACGCCGCCTTCCCCGGGTGCAGTACGCAGACCGAACCGAGCGCCGCTAAAATGGCGGAGCTGATAAGCAAAACAAAGGACGACCACATTCCCGCGGTGTTTTACATAGAGATGTCGAACATGAGCGTAGCGGATACCCTCGCCGAAAGCACAGGAGCCGACAAGCTCCTGCTCCACTCCTGCCACAACCTGAGCCGCGACGAGCTTGCAAGAGGCGAGGACTATATATCTTTAATGAAAAACAACCTTAAAAATTTAAAAATCGCGCTGAACTGAGGTGAACCGATGCTCAAGGAAAACGAACATTTTGAACCGCTCGGCGGCGGTGTTGAGGTGATAGTATCCCCTATCCATCGCTTCGGCACGGACGCTGTGCTGCTTGCCCACTTTTCAAAGCCTAAAACAACCGAACGCGCCTGCGAGCTCGGCAGCGGCTGCGGAGTTATCTCTTTTATATGGTGCAGGGAAGCGCCTCCAAAGCACATAACGGCGGTTGAGCTGCAATGCGACGGTGCGGATATGATAAAAAGAAGCGCCGCGCACAATCATCTCGAAAATAAAATAGACGTGCTGAACGCGGATATGCGTGCGCTTGATATGCTCAAAGCGGGGAGCTTTGACATTGTGGCGTGCAATCCTCCGTACAAGGCTCAGGGCAGCGGAATTATAAACCCCGACGAGGGCAGGCTCATCGCGCGGCACGAATATACCTGCACGACCGACGACGTTTGCCAAAGCGCGTCAAGGCTTTTGCGCTTTGGCGGCAGACTCTGCATTTGCCAGCGCCCCGAGCGGCTGAGCGACATAATTTGCTCAATGCGCCGCTTCGATATAGAGCCGAAGAGGCTGAGGCTCGTCCAGCAAAGAATAGGAAAGCCGCCTAAGCTGTTTTTAATCGAGGGCAGAAAGGGCGGCAGACCCGGCGGCCTCGTCACGGAGCCGGTGCTTTTTATCGAGGAGCAAGGCGGCGGATTTTCGCGCGAAATGATAGATATTTACGGCGACTACAAGACCGGTCATCTGTAATTTGAAGGGAGAATATTTATGGGCGTATTGTATATAGTCGGCACTCCGATAGGAAACCTCGGGGATATGTCGCCGCGAGCAGTCGAAACGCTTGCGGGCGTTGATTTTATCGCCGCCGAGGACACGCGGGTCACCGTCAAGCTGTTAAATCATTTCAATATAAAGAAGCCGCTTATCAGCTACTTTGAGCACAACAAGGCGGAACGCGGCAAAATCATATGCAAAAGAATACTTGACGGCGAGGACTGCGCCCTTGTCACCGACGCGGGTATGCCGGCTATCTCCGACCCCGGAGAGGAACTTGTGCGCCAATGCCGCGAGCTTGGCATAAAGATTCTTGCCGTGCCAGGGCCGAGCGCGGTCGTGACGGCGCTTGCATTGTCTTCACTTCCGACGGGCAGATTTACATTCGAGGGCTTTTTGAGCGTAAATAAAAAAAGCCGCCGCCGTCACCTTGACGAAATCAAAGACGAGAAGCGGACTATGATATTTTACGAAGCGCCGCACAAGCTATCCTCGACTCTTTGCGATATGTATGAGGCTCTCGGAGACAGAGAGCTTGCAATAGTGAGGGAGCTTACCAAGATACACGAGGAGGTCATTCACACCTCGCTGAAGGAAGCCTCGGAGAAATACTCGGACGGCAGTCTAAAGGGAGAGATAGTGCTTGTTATACGGGGCGCGCAGGCAAGCGAAAACGACGACTACACCTTAGACGACGCCGTATTTATGGCTCAGAGCTTTCTCAGCGGCGGCGACTCCCCCTCCGACGCCAGCAGGAAGGCGGCAAGGGAAACGGGCTTCAAAAAGGGCGATATATATAAGCTCCTGTTATCGTCCGTCAAAGATAATCCGCCGGACTGAGGGCGGCATAGATTTTTATAACAAAGTAATAAAGCGACGGAGGATATATATGGATTTTAACACTGCTATGGACAAGATAAGCACTCTTTTTAAATTCGGTTCAATGCCCGGGCTTGACAGAATACAAAAGCTCCTTAACAGAATGGGAAACCCCGAGCGCAAGAGCCGATACATTCATATTGCCGGCACAAACGGCAAGGGCTCGGTCTGCACCATGCTTGCGCAGATACTGCGCGAAAGCGGATATAAAACCGGCTTATTCACCTCGCCGTATATAATAGACTTCTGCGACAGGATAAGCGTCAACGGAGAAACGATACCGAAGGACGAGGTTGCGGAAATAGTTGAAAAAATATTTCCCATTATAGAGGAGATGAACGCCGCGGGCGAGCCCATAACGGAATTTGAATGCGTGACCGCGATAGGCTTTGAATATTTTGCCCGCTGCGGCTGCGATATAGTGGTGCTTGAAACGGGACTTGGCGGAAGATTCGACTCTACGAACGTTATAACCTCGCCCATAGCCTCGGTAATAACCTCGATAAGCCTCGACCACACCGCCGTGCTCGGCGACACTGTCGCTCAAATCGCACGCGAAAAGGCAGGCATAATAAAAAAGGACTGCGCCGCCGTTTTCTATCCTCAGGAGGACGAGGTGAACGACGTTATAGTCGGCTCTGCCAAGGCTCTGGATAACGCTCTCTACACGGTGGCTCCCGAGCAAATAAAAATCATAAGCGAGAGCATATACGGCAGCGTATTTGAATATAAGGGCGTTCGGTACGAGCTGTCGCTCGCCGGAGAGCATCAAGTCAAAAACGCCTGCACCGCGCTCGAAGCCCTCTCGCCTTTAAAAAACGCAGGCTTCAATATTCCAAGCTCCGCCGTTTTGCTCGGGCTAAAAAACGCGTTTATTCCCGCGCGGCTCGAGGTTTTAAGTCGCGACCCGCTGTTTATACTCGACGGCGGTCACAATCCCGCCGGACTTGAATCGCTCTCGCGCGCCGTCAAGAGCTTTTTGGGCGGCAAAAAAATATTCTGTATTATGAGTATGCTCAAGGACAAGGCGATAGACGAGGCTATGGCTCACATCAGCGGACTGTTCGAGAAGGTATATATTGTCGAAATAGACAATCCGAGAAGGCTTGGCGCGGAGGATTTAAAAAAGATTGCCGACAAATATTTTGACGACGTTGAGATATGCCTCGACAAATCAGAGGCTGTACGCAGGGCTCTTTCCGCCGCCCGACAATGCGACGGCGCCGTGCTCGTCTGCGGTTCGCTTTATCTTGCATCGGAAATCAGAAAAATGGTTATTTACCGCAACATTTAAAACAACACTCCGCCGTCTGCGCACGGCTCCGCTTAGAAAGGAAGTCCTTTTAATCATGAAAAAACAAATCTCAATCCTTATGTCGCTTATACTCGCCCTATCAATCGCTCTCGGCGCATTTATAACCGCCGACGCATACGACTCTCCCGTCACCTCCTACAATGTTAAAAACGGTCTGCACAAGGGCAGCCGCTCGCTCGCGGAGGTTTTGGGATTTGACTATGATACATATTTGAAGTGGCTCGACGATCACGACGACGACAGCCGCAATAAAAATTATTACATCGGCACTCAATACGCTATCGGCGACTGCCGCAACCCGAACGGCGACCGCTACAACAGCTACGGCATAAGCGACGTTTACGGACGCGCCGGATTGAACTGCACCGGCTTTATCTGGCACGTTATGTATATGGCTTGCACCTCCGGCAAGGGCGGCTCCCTCGACGGAAATCACGATTATTATACCAAAACGGGGGTAAAGATACCTACGCTTGGCACCGGCAGCCGATGGTACGATATGTATTCGGCGCAGGACGTCGAGAGATATTACTTCATATCAAAAAACGAAATGCTTAAATCCGGGGTATTGGACAAGGGCGACATCATATGGCAGTTTACAAATTATTCAGTAGGTGGCGCCGCCGGAGAGAATATACCCAACGATTTTCACCACATAGGGATATATTACGGCAACGGCACGAGCGATTTATACTGGCATTCGACAAGCGCCGGAAACAACCATATCTCAAAAATAACGGCGATAGCTCCCGTGAGCTTTTACTGCGTTCTCAAAGCCAACAGGAGCGTTTCTCTCAATATAAATCTGCGCTCGGCTCAGGAGCTTGCCTCGCCGGGATTTGAGGACGGCTATGATTTTAACGGCGCGCAGTTTTCCGTTTATACGGATTCGGACTGCTCAACGCCGCTTGTGATGAACGGAAAGAGCGTTGTGATAACGCTTGATAAAAACGGAAACGGCAGCCTGCCTTATTATTTAAGCGGAGATACCGTATATTACGCTAAGCAGACCGCCGTATCCACGGGATACCGCCGAAGCTCGGATATTTATACATTCAGGGGCAGCGGAAAGAAGGACGAGAACGGGATTGAAATATTTCTTCCCTCAACTTTAAAGAACGGCGCAAAGAATTTCAATCTCACAAACGCCGCCCGGTGCCGCCTCAGAATAAAAAAAGCCGACGGCTCGGACGGAAGTCCTTTTGCCGGCGGCGCTCAGGGAGAGGTGTATTCTGTTTATCTTGACAAGGACTGCACCCTTGAATTTAAGAGGTCGGACGGCAGTCCTGTTTGTATAACCGCCGACGAAAACGGCTGCGGTGAATTTTTTGCCGACTCCGATATGCCGCATCCGAACAGAATTTTTTACGCAAAGGAGACGTTCGCTCCCTCGGGCTATACTCCCGACCCGCGCGTATATACGTTCAGCGCGGAAAATGAAAGGAATGCCGCCGGTCTTTACTATTACTCGTTTACTTACGTCGGCTGTGAGAGGATCGTCTTGCTCGGAGATGTGAACGACGACGGCTCGGTCAGCTTATCGGACGCGATATTGGTTCAAAAGTACAGCGTTTCCGGCTCGGAGGCGGATTCGGAGCAGTTAAGGCGCTGTGATGTGAACCGCGACGGCGAGCTGAGTCTTGCGGACGCGGTGCTGATTCAGAAGTACGCCCTTTCGTTATCGGATGGCGATTTGGGCATAGGTCAGGACGTAAACCGGCTTGAGGGTTAAGTTAAGGTTTAAAATTTATCGGCTGTCGCTTGATATTCCACGGTAAGTTTGAGCGGTGAGTGGGGTTCGGGGCGGCGCCCGGCGCGGCGCAGCCGCGCGGAAAACGCGGCGGGGCAGGGTTTCATCTTCGGGTGGGAGTCTGTGCCCGCCGCGTTTTCGGCTCCC
>CANPZK010000034.1 GCA_947588875.1 uncultured Clostridia bacterium | reverse complement strand
CTTGCGGCGGCGGGCTACGGAATAAACGACATAACGGCTCAGCAGCTCATAGTCGTAAATTCAAGCGGAAACAACGCCGTGGTTTCCATGTATGAAAAACAGGGCGACGGCAAATGGCTCGACAGCAATCTGACGAGCTATGGCTTTGTCGGCTCCAACGGAGTGGACGACAAGTCGGTCGAGGGCGACCGTAAAACTCCGTTCGGGCTGTTTCCGATAGGCGATATGTTTTATATTGACTCCGCCCCCTCGACAGGGCTAAATTCCTTTCAGGTCACTGCGGATACATATTGGGTGGATGACCCCAATTCAGTGTACTACAATAGGAGAGTCGAGGGCATATCCGATAAGGACTGGAACAGCGCGGAGCATATGATAGATTATTATTCGAGCTACAAATACGGCTTTGTGATAGACTACAACACAAATCCCATAGTCCCCGGCAAGGGCTCGGCGATATTCTTCCACGTCGGATACGCTCCGACCGCCGGCTGCGTCGCCGTTTCCGAGTCCGACGTGCTTTCGTATCTCGCGGCTCTCGACAACAGCCGCAACCCGTATATTTTGATAATATAATATGTGAAATGATATATAAAAAGGAGGGACTTGGAACCCCTCCTTTTTGCTTGCAAAAAATCCGATTTTGAAAGAATAAAAATTAAATTGTCGATACCGCTGCGGTTCAAGAAGTCAAAATACGGCGCGGGGCTGAGCTTTAGCGATACGCTCCCTATTCGGCGCTGAACTCCTCAAGTATAAGACCCTCGTTATGCTCAATAGCCCAGCTTATGCTCCATTCGCTCGTGAAAAGGAGAAGCGGCTTACCCTTGAGGTCCTCTATCCGCTTTGTGTCCGAAGCGAGATCCAGAGCTTTGACGTTTACGTCGTCGTTCCCTATCCACCTGATGTATTGATACGGGAGAGAATTCATAACTATTTCGACGTTGTACTCGTTTTTAAGCCGGTATTCGAGAACCTCGAATTGCAGAGTACCCACTACCCCGACTATTACCTCCTCCATTCCGCTGTCAGGCTCGCGGAAAATTTGTATAGCGCCCTCCTGGGCGATTTGATTTACGCCCTTGACGAATTGCTTTCTTTTCATTGTGTCCTTTTGCAGAACGAGCGAGAAATGCTCGGGGGCGAACGTGGGTATGCCCTTGAAGCGGAATTTATCCTTTGCGGTGCATATGGTATCTCCGATTGAAAATATGCCGGGGTCAAAAACGCCTATAATATCTCCGGCGTACGCCTCGTCGATGACCTCCCTCTCCTGAGCCATTATCTGCTGCGGCTGAGAAAGCCTGAGCTTTCTGTCGCCCTGAACGTGGTACACCTCCATATTCTTTTCAAATCTGCCGGAGCAGATTCGCATAAACGCTATTCTGTCGCGGTGAGCCTTGTTCATATTCGCCTGTATTTTAAACACGAAAGCGGAGAAGCAGTCGTCATAGGGCGACACCTCGCCGGTTAAGGTTTCCCGAGGAAGCGGCGGAGTCGTGAGCGTGAGGAACTCCTCCAAGAACGGCTCTACTCCGAAGTTCGTCAGGGCTGAGCCGAAGAACACAGGCGTAAGCCTGCCTTCGCGCACAAGCCCGTCGTCAAAGCCGTCGCCGGCGACGTCGAGAAGCTCTATGTCCTCGCTGAGTCTTGAGAAAAAGTCGTCGCCGATAATGCTCTTAAGCTCCTCCGAGCCGAGCGGCAGACTTTTTGACTCGACCTCGCGCTGTCCGTTGTTGGCTGTAAAGGTGAGAACGGACTCGCTCTTTCTGTCGTACACACCCTTAAATTCCTTTCCCGAGCCTATCGGCCAGTTCATGGGATAGGTACTTATGCCGAGGACGTTCTCTATATCCTCGAGAAGCTCAAACGGACTTTTCGCGTCTCTGTCCATTTTGTTTATAAACGTGATGATGGGGATATTTCTGAGCAGGCATACCTTGAACAGCTTTATCGTCTGCGCCTCTACGCCCTTAGACGCGTCTATTACCATGACCGCGCTGTCCGCCGCCATAAGCGTCCTGTATGTGTCCTCCGAGAAATCCTGATGCCCCGGAGTGTCGAGTATATTAATGCAGTATCCGTTGTATTTGAATTGGAGCACGGACGAGGTTACGGAAATACCCCTCTGCTTTTCAATCTCCATCCAATCGGAAACCGCGTGCTTCGCTGTTTTTTTGCCCTTTACCGAGCCTGCAAGGTTTATCGCTCCGCCGTAAAGAAGCAGCTTTTCCGTCAGCGTTGTTTTACCTGCGTCAGGGTGGGATATTATGGCAAAGGTTCGCCTTTTCTCAATTTCATTCCTTATATCCGCCAAAAAGCACTACCTCCAAAGTCAATTTCAGTTATTCCAATATATAATATAATTTTTGCCTGTGTTTGTCAAATTGTTTGCCAAATTAATATATTCAAATAAAATGCAGAAATAAAAAAATTTTAAATATTTTTTGTAAAAAGGGGTTGACAGGCACAGAACCATATTATATAATGAAAGCGTAATAAATAAGCTTTTTCCTTTTTTCATATACCTTCCAACTAACGCAAGGGCAGAAACCTATGGTTTCTGCCCTTGCGTTCTACCTGCGCGCCTGCACGGGCGCGGAATTATGCCGCGATAAATAAATGCGGCGACATAAAAACGCGGCGGCGAAAATGAAAGAATGTGACTTTATGCGCGATGATTTGGGTCTTTATATACACATACCGTTCTGCGGAAAAAAATGTCCGTATTGCAGCTTTTACTCCGTCCCCTACTCGAAAAGCGGCGTCGAGCTGTACTGCGAAAGGACGAAGGAGCTTATAAAAAAATACGGCGGACTGTACTCCTCAAAAAATCTCGATACGATATATATAGGCGGCGGTACCCCGTCGCTCATCGGCACAAGCCGTCTGTCGTCGCTTGTGCGGACGGCGTGCAAGTCGTTTGGAGCGGAGCCTGCGGAGGTAACGATAGAGGTCAATCCGTCGTCCGGTCTTTTGCTCGATTTTTCCGAATTGAAGTCCGCCGGCATCAACAGGGTATCCGTCGGTCTGCAATCGGCGAACTTGGACGAATTGAAAATACTCGGCAGGCGGCACACGGCGCACGACGCGGCGGCGCTCGCGGAAAAAATCAGGGGCGCGGGAATAGACAACATCTCGTTCGACCTTATGCTGTGTACTCCTCAGCAGAGCCTTGAGTCGCTCGCGCGGTCGATAGATTTCTGCGATAAAAACGGCGTGAGCCATATCTCGGCTTATATGCTAAAGATAGAGGAAAACACCGAGTTTTACGAGAGACGCTCGGAGCTAAAGCTGCCCGACGAGGACAAGGAGAGCGAAATGTATCTCTTTATGTGCAAAGAGCTTGAATGTCGCGGCTACGGTCAGTATGAGATTTCAAATTTTTCAAAGTCGGGATTTGAGAGCCGACATAATTTAAAATACTGGAACTGCGGCGATTATCTCGGGTTGGGGCCTGCGGCTCACTCGCTGATAGACGGCAGGCGGTTTTATTATGAAAACAGCTTTGACGACTACTACGGCGACAAAACGGTATATGAATCCGACGGCGGCTATCCCGAAGAATATTCCATGCTCAGACTGCGGCTTGCCGACGGCTTGAGAAACGATTTGTATAGAGAGCGGTTCAGCCGAGATATACCTCGTGAATATTTTTCACGGGCAAAGGAGCTTGCGTCTCACGGGCTTGCCGAAGTTGACGGCTCCTCCATACGCCTCACGCCCGAAGGCTTTTTGCTCTCGAACGCGGTGACCGCGAAAATATTGTGGGGATAATCAAAATTAATTGAATACCGCCGAACGGCTTATAAGCTCGGAAAGATACAGCGCCGCGACTATCAAGGGCTGGTGCGCCACATATATTATCAGCGAGTGCCTTCCCAAAAAGGCGAGAGGGCGAACCCGCAGCGGCTTTAAAAATTTCGGAAAGCCCTTTTCCTTGCCGAGTCTGCCTAAAAAGTATCCGCCGAGAAATAAGAACAGGTGCGGGATTATCGGGAAGTAGTCCGCCGAAAAAAAGCTCTCCGACGGGAAACCGAGAAAGGCGGTTAGCTCGCTGCCGTATAAAAATCGCGGAAGCTCGCATATCCTGATGAAATCAAAACCGAGATAGCCGAACGGTACTCCCCATAAAACGCAGTAGGCGACAAGGCATACCGCCGCGCACGGAAGCGCGGGCAGTCTGCCGAGCGGCTTTTCAAGCAGCGCGCAGATTATCATGGATACCGCCAGAAGGTGCAGCACTCCGAAATAAATCTCGTTGCCCGGGGTAAAAAGCACCGTGACAAGCGTGACCAATACCGCGACCGCGATCAGCCGCAGTCCGCGCTTGAGATTGCTCCGCGAGAGCGAACAGCACACTCCGGCAAGCGAGATAAAGGTTATGGCTATCAGCGGCTCGATCGGGGTCATAGCCGTATATGCCGCGCGCCCCCAGTCCATATTGAACAAAAATGCCGCGCTGTAAAACAGGTGATATATCACCATCAGTACGACAGCCGCTCCACGCAGCTCGTCTATAAGATTCAGCCGTTTTGTCAGGTCCTTTTTGGCGAATAAATTGCTGAAATCAAAAATAACGATCACGCTCTTTTCAAAATTCGGTAAATAAGATATAATTAGTCAAGTAGAAGTATATCATCGCTCCGCGATTTTTTCAATTAAAATCGCTCGGACAGCGGGTAAAGTACAGAGTGCAGAGGAGATTAAACGATGAAGGATTATAAAATCGGAGATGTTTACACGTCGGAGACTGTGGTCGGCGAGGATACGCTCGCGTGCAGCGTGGGCAGCGGTGAGCTGAGAGTTTACGCCACGCCTATGGTCATAGCTCTGATGGAGAACGCCGCGTCCTCTATGGCGCAGTCGCTTGTTGACGAGGGCTGTACGACGGTCGGGACGAGGATCGCAATAAATCACATAAGCGCTACTCCGTGCGGGGCTAAGGTTCGGGCTGAGGCTCGCCTTGATGAAATCGACGGGAGAAAATTTGTGTTCACGGTCAAAGCCTTCGACGACGCCGGTCTGATAGCCGAGGGCGAACACGAGCGGTTCGCGGTCAGAAGCGAGAGCTTTCAGAAAAAGGCCGACGGCAAGCTCTGCCGACAGGAGCCTTCGATATAAAGGGGTAATATATGAAAAGCAGATATAAAATAGTTCTTTTCGATCTCGACGGCACGCTGAGCAATTCCGCCGAGGGCGTTAAAATCGGCATTGCGGCGGCTCTCACTCAGATGAACAAGCCTCTCCCCGATCTGTCCGATTACAGCCAATATGTAGGCCCTCCGCTTTTGACCACGTTCCAAAGGCTCTGCGGGCTTTCGGAGGACGAGGCTCACGAGGCTATGGAGCTTTACCGCGCCGATTATGAAAAGCGAGGTAAATTTGAAAATTATCTTTATGACGGAATGGACTCTCTCATAGCGGCTCTGAGGAACTGCGGCTCGCTCACCGCCGTCGCGACCTCAAAATACGAGGCTTTTGCGCATTGGGTCATAGATTATATAGGTCTTGGCGGCTTCTTCGACGCAATATGCGGCTCCACTCTCGACGGCAGACGCAAGGAAAAGGCGGATATAATCCGCTATGCCTGCGATACGCTCGGCGTGGAAGTATCGAAGGACAGCGTGTGTCTGGTGGGAGATACAATGTTTGACGCCGCGGGCGCTCTCAGCGCCGGCTGCGACTTTGTGGGCGTGACCTACGGCTTCGGCAGGCGCGAGCAAATAATCCGCGCCGGAGGAGAGCGGCTCGCCGGCAGTGTGGAGGAGTTGTACCGCTATCTTATTGAGGGCGGGAAATAGATTCGCGGCGGCGACGGCGCGTTTCCGCTTTGTGCGGGCGTTAAAGCTGATTCGGGCGGCGACCGGCGCGGCTGCGCCGCGCCAAAAACGCGGCGGCAGGGTTTGTCGGCAGGGGTAAGTTCGCCCGGCCCCGCCGCGTTTTTCCGCAAATTTCCGCCTCCGGCGGAAATTTGCCGGTCGCCGCCCGAATCACCGTCCCACGCTCGCTCGGAGCGAAAGATAAAACAGCCGCCGGTATACGCTCATAAAATCCCCCGAAATGGCATATAAATGCGTATATTCATCGGGGGAGCGAATGCAGTGTTTGTTTCAAAAAAAATAAGCGGAAAAGCTATAATAATATCTGCGGCGGTCGTCTTTTTTATCGCCTTCGCGCTGATAAGACTGTTCGTCTGCACAGCGAATACGCCGACAACGGCAGTCGGAGGGATAGGGAAATATTCCCTGAGCGCGGCAAGCCAAAGCGCGCAGATAAGATTTCTTGAGCAGTTCGGCTGGAAAGTCGATAAGGACTCCTGCGAGAGCGGCGAGGTGACAATTCCTCAGGCGTTCAACAGCGTGTACGAGAGGTATAACGAGATACAGCTTGAACAGGGGCTTGACCTGCACGGCTACGAGGGCAAGACCTGCAAGAAAGTGAGCTACCGTATAACGAACTATCCGGACTCTGAGCAGCAGGTAAAAGCAAACCTCCTGATATACGACGGAAATGTGATAGGCGGAGATATTTCAAGCACGAGCCTCGGAGGATTTATGCACGGCTTCGCGCTCGAGGGCTTCACGGAGGAAGTGAAATAATTATGCAGAGACTTGACAAAATAATAGCCGACCGAACCTCTTATTCGCGCAGCGAGATAAAAAAGCTGATAAAGCGCGGCGAGGTCATGGTGGACAACGAGGTCTGCGAAAGCGCCGATAAGAGATTTGAGGAAAACGCAGATATAACGGTGTGCGGAAAGGCAATAGGCGAAAAATACATATACCTCATGATGAACAAGCCCGATGGGACCGTCTGCGCAGTGCGCGACAGCAGGGAGAGGACGGTCATAGACATTCTGCCGGAGGAATATAAGGGGCGCGGAATATTCCCGGTAGGCAGGCTCGACAAGGACACCACGGGACTTTTGATACTCACCAACGACGGCGAGCTTGCGCACAGGATCACGTCGCCGAAAAAGGAAATAAAGAAGTATTATATAGCCGAAACGGACAAGCCGCTGACAGAAGAGGATATCGCGGCATTCAAGGAGGGCATAACCTTCCGCGACGGAACAAAATGCAAGGGAGCGGACGCGGAAAATCTGAAATCGGACGAAAAATTCCGCGTGGGAGTGACGATTTCCGAGGGAAAATTCCATCAAGTTAAAAAAATGCTGGCAGTCTGCGACATAAAAGTGTTAAAATTGACAAGAATTAATATAGGAAATTTGTATATAGATGTTAAATTGAACAAAGGAGAGTGCCGCAAACTCAACAATATTGAAATTCAGCGAATTTTTTTCAGCAACTTTAACTAATTTTAGGAAATATATTTTGTGCTGTATGAGAAGTATATAAAAAACAGCCCCAATATTTAGTAAAAAAAATAGTAGCAAGATTTATAAAAATCTGTTATATTATTATACGTAAAGAAAAATTACCCGACTTCAGATTGACAGGAGGGTAACAGGAGGTATTATTAAGTTATGGCAAACGTATCATTAAGACACATCTACAAAATCTATGACGGGGGAGTTACAGCGGTTTCAGACTTTAACCTTGAAATTGAGGATAAAGAGTTTATAATACTTGTTGGACCTTCCGGCTGCGGTAAATCAACCACACTTCGTATGATTGCCGGTCTGGAGGACATAAGCAAGGGCGAGTTATACATCGGCGACAAGCTCGCAAACGATGTTGCTCCGAAGGACAGAGATATAGCGATGGTATTCCAGAACTACGCTCTCTACCCGCATATGACGGTATATGACAATATGGCGTTCGGACTCAAGCTTCGCAAAACTCCCAAGGACGAGATGCGCCGCCGCGTTGAAGAGGCAGCGAGAATACTCGATATAGCACACCTTCTCGACAGAAAGCCGAAGGCTCTCTCGGGCGGTCAGCGTCAGCGTGTTGCGCTCGGCCGTGCTATCGTCCGCGACCCGAAGGTATTCCTTCTTGACGAGCCTCTCTCCAACCTCGACGCCAAGCTGCGCGCCCAGATGAGAACGGAGATTTCAAAGCTCCACCAGAGACTCGGCACAACCTTTATCTACGTTACCCACGACCAAACAGAGGCTATGACGATGGGTACGAGAATCGTTGTTATGAAGGACGGTATCGTTCAGCAGGTTGACACTCCGCAGAACCTCTACGACAACCCGTGCAACGAGTTTGTTGCAGGCTTTATCGGCTCGCCTCAAATGAACTTCATAAACGCTACCCTTGGCAAGAGCGGCTCGGATTACACGCTCACATTTGATAAGAACGTGATCAAGGTTCCTAACAAGGGAATGAATATAGACAGCTATGTAGGCAAGGAGGTCGTATTCGGAATCCGTCCGGAGAACGTATATGACGATCCCGAGTACATCGCAGCCAATCCGAACGGCGTGCTTGAGGCAAATGTTGACGTTACGGAGCTTATGGGCGCAGAGATTTACCTCTACCTCAACATAGCAGGAATCCCGATAACCGCTCGCGTTGAGCCTACGTCAAAGGCAAAGCCCGGCGACATGGTCAAGATAGCTCTCGACGTAAATAAGATTCATATCTTCGACAAGGAAACAGAGCAGACCATTTCCAACTGATATTTTAGCAATATTAACGCTTTCGCTCCCCGCCAAACGGCGGGGAGCTTTGTTTTTGTAAAAGCCTTGCTTCAACGGATTTAATTTTAAAAAATTTCGGTCCGCCCTTGCGCGGCGGGACGTTCCGGCGATTACAGCCCTTTTCACGCCCTGAGTTTAGACACATCGGGAAATAATACTTTTGCCCTTTTGGAAATTGTACTTGCATTAATGCCCGCTTCGGGAATATGTATTAATATCAATACTTTTCCGGAGGGTCATTATGTTTTTTCATATCTTTGAAAGCCTCGGCAGCTTTTTCCTCTTTTTTATTCTTCACGTCACCGGTTCCGGCGCATTTCCGCGTCCCTTGAATGCCGCCGAGGAGGCGGAATGTCTTAAAAAAATGCGGCAGGGCGACAAGGAGGCAAAGAACAAGCTCGTCGAGCATAATCTTCGGCTTGTCGCTCACATAATAAAAAAATATTACTCCTCGTCAAGCGATCAGGACGACTTGGTCTCCATCGGCACCGTGGGACTTATAAAGGCTGTGAACACCTTTGACCCCGACAAGAATATAAAGCTGTCGAGCTATGCGTCGAGATGTATAGAAAACGAGATACTTATGCACTTTCGCTCGGTAAAAAAGCGGGCTCAGGATATATCGCTCAACGAAACTATCGACTCCGACAAGGACGGCAATCCCTTGACTCTTATGGATATAATGTCCTGCGAGGATAACATAGTAGATGAGCTTGACACAAAGATGAAGTCTGTTCAGGTGAAGGGATTTATTGACAGCGAGCTTACTCCAAGGGAGCGCCGGATAATCATTCTGCGATACGGCTTGAACAATGAAAAGCCCCTTACTCAAAGGGAGGTCGCTCAAATGCTGGATATATCGAGGTCTTACGTTTCGAGGATAGAAACTAAGGCTCTTAAAAAGCTCAAGAGGTGCTTTGAGCGGGAATGTGGCGCAGGGGGAGATTAGCTCTCCCCCATGACCCCGACGCGCTCGCCGACCGCGCCTGCGCCGCAGGCGCTGCTTTTTTTATTTTTTTATTTTTCTAAAGAGGGCTTGCGCCCCTTTTAAGCTCCTTTATTCTTTCAAAGAATTATTTTTAGTTTGAATTCGTGCCGCGAACCATTCACGGGCATATGGCTTTATAAGACAAAATCTCTTACGCAAAATGCGGAGGTGCTGAAGGAGATTAGCTCTCCCCCGCGCTCCTCCGTGCTCGCCGACCGCGCCTGCGCCGTAGGCGCTGATTTTTTATTTTTTTATTTTTCTAAAGGGGGCTTGCGCCCCCTTTTAAACCCCTTTATTCGTTCAAAGAATTATTTTTAGTTTGACTTCGTGACGCGAACCATTTATGGGCATAAGGCTTTATAAGACAAAATCTCTTACGCAAAATGCGGAGGTGCTGGAGGAGATTAGCTCTCCCCCGTAACCCCGACGCTCTCGCCGACTTCACCTGCGGCGCAGGCGCGGTTTTTTATTTTATTTTAAAAGGGGAGCGCCTGCTCCCCTTAATGATAACTAACATTAAAAAGCAGAACAGCCGCTTTTCGGCGGCTGTTCTGTAAAAATATGATTTTTAGACTTATGAAAGAGAGAATTTCTGAATTGCTAAAGCGTCGTCGAGCGCTATCTCAAAGTCGCCGTTAATATCGGCTGAATATACGCCCTTGTCGCTGAGAGAAGAAATAGAAAGGCTCTGCTTCTGAGCGAGAAGAGCGTCGGCAAGATTTACCACGCCGTCGCCGTTTGCGTCGCCGTAGGAGTACGGTGTGCACTCTGCGCTGTGCTTATAGGTGTAGTTGCCCCATGTGCCCTTCGACCAAAGCATACTGCCTGTTATTTCAAGTCCGCCTGCCTCGCGGTGCTCGGGATAAATTGCCGAGCCGTAATCCGCAACCGTCGGGGGGATCGTTCTGCCGTCAAGTCCGCTTTCTACCGGGCCCTCGTTAAACTTTACAAAGCCCGCCTTTTCCGGAAGCTCGCACTTAACATAGGTCGTGCCTATAACCCTCTGCATCTGATAGCCCGGGTAATCCGCAAGCTGTTCGCCGTCGGCGTTTTTAGCGTAGCAGTAAACTCCCGGAGCATCCTGGGTGTCCCAGTCCTCCAAATAGCTCATATCGAGGTAAGCAGCGCAGTTAGCGTCGGGGTCCTTCCTCATTACCGTGTAGATATCCTCTACATCGCCGTTTTCGTTTTGATATTTAACTACTATCTTGACGGACTCGCCTACCTTAACGGCGCTCTCCAAGGATACGTCAAGATATCCCACGCTGCCGGTGAAATTCTCGGTGGCTAAGCGCTCCGATGTAGCCGCGTTATAGCAGGAAACCTCGCCGTCTGTTACGTCCTCACTGCAATTTAATCTGAACTGAAGATTTTCGCCGGTGAAAGAGAGATCAGAGTCGGACGGCTTTATCTCTTTGCCGCCGAGGGTGATTGTTGCGGTCGGCACAGCGTTGGTTCTGGCGTTCAATACGACAACAGTCTTTGTAGGTACGCTGCCCGTCAGAACGCCGTTTGTAACGGTGTATACTCTGTCGCTTACTACGTCCTTATACTGACCGTCCTTCATGGTGGTCTGAACGTTAAGCTCAGCGTCTTTGGTGTTGTAGTTTGTGATTACCATGGAGTCGTCGCCTCTCTGAACGAAGAACACCTTTGTGAGCTCGTCAACGGAGAAGGCGTTCTCGCTCTCGCCAACGTGAGAGTTTTTAAGCTCGTTGATAGCGACGATAGTCGGATCCTGCCAAAGGAGCTGTCCGGGACCGCCCATGAGCTCGTCATAGATGATTCCGCCGGAGCTGTTTTCGGTTTTCTCGTGAGCCGGTCTTACAAGATAGAGCGACGGAGAGTCCTTTCTCGCGCCTATCATTCCCCAGCCCATGAGGAGCTTTGTGTGCTCGAGGTCGTTTTGTCTTCCACCCGCAACCGTTGACTGTCTTGCGGTGTATGTGTCGTGGGATTCATACCACAAAACGAAGTGCGACGGATCCTCGTTTGGAAAGGTGAGGTTTGCAAGTCCCGGGGTGTTTGTTCCCTTTGCCGCGTTGCGAACCTTATCGCCGTACTTGCTGTCGGTTATACTCATATATTTTGTGTAATTGCTAACGTCTGTTCCGAACGGATTCAAAACCTCGCCGTAGATGAATACGTCGGGCTTTAGCTCGCGCGCGTAAGAGGTCACGTTCTTCCAGAAGTCGCTCGCGTAATGCACGCCGTTTACGTCCGGGTCGGTGTCAAGCTCAATGTGCTTTGCCGCGTCAAAGCGGAAGCCGTCCGCGCCGCAGTCGATGCAGTCCTTGAGCAAAGACTTAACATAATTCTGAACCTTCTCGTTCGAGGTGTTAAGGTCGGGTATGCCGTTGAGAAGATTCTGCGTCATAGTGTAGCGGTTGGAGTCGGAGATATTCGTCTTGCTCGTGTGCCAGCAGTCGGGGTCGTCTCTGAGGTCCGCGATTATATCGGGGTGAAGTCCGCCCGCGGTGCCCTCGTTGTCCTGAGCCATGTGGTTTGCAACTATATCGACGATTATCTTGACTCCGTATTTCTCAGCCTCGTCGCACATCGCCTTGAACTCGTCGCGGGTGCCGTAGTTGTTGCCGATTTCAAAGTTTACCGGCTGATAGGTCGCCCACCAGTCGAGAGCGTACGCTCCGACGTTTATCGTATTCTTGTTGCCCTGAACCGGAGAAACCTGAACCGAGCTGAATCCGGCAGCCGCAATATCCTTCATATACTTTTTAACGTCGTTGAAGTACCAGTTAAAAGCGTGGAGTATATTGCCCTCTCCGATATTTTCCGCCAGATGATACGCTGTGTTCACGTTCCCCTCAAGCGCAGTCGGCTCAGTCTTAGAATCAGCCGCTGCCGCAACAATAGGAACGGCGACGCTTGTCGCGGTCATTACAACCGCCAGCGACGCGCTCAGCAGAGTTTTTTTTGTTAATCTCATGATTCTTTACCTCCTGTTAATCTGTGTATCAATTATATACTTTTTTATATTTAATTTCAACGAATTATGGCAAAAATTAAGGGGCGTTTGAGTAATTTGTTAAATCGCCCAAACGCCCGGTAAAATTTATGTGCAATATTGCCACAGAATTTATCAGGTGTTTTTGTCCACCTGATGGAAGGTTTTGAGATTTCCCGTCTTTTCGCTCCTTTTGTCAAGTTCTGCGAGAACGTCGTCAATCGGTATCCCCATTTCAACCATAAGCACCGTAAGATGGTACAGAAGGTCGCATATCTCATAAACGGTTTCGCCGTTGTCGTTATTTTTTGCCGCTATTATTGTTTCACTGCACTCCTCGCCAACCTTTTTGAGTATTTTATCTCTTCCCTTTTCAAAAAGATAGCAGGTGTAAGAGCCTTCCTGCGGATTTTCCTTGCGGTTTACCACCGTATCGTAAAGTGCATTTAAAACGCCCTCGTTCATTTTTTTGCCTCTTTTCTTTTATTTTATTCTTAATAAGAAATATGTTCTCGCGCTTAAATTAAGTTCTTTTTAAGCGGCTTTAAAGCAGCTTTGTATAAAAGCAGCTGTGATTTCCCGTGTGACAAGCCGCCCCCGTCTGCTCCACCGTGACGAGTATGGTGTCGTCGTCGCAGTCGGAGTAAATGTCTATCACCCTTTGCAGGTGTCCCGAGGTCGCGCCCTTGTTCCAAAGCTCCTGCCTTGAACGGCTGTAAAACCAGGTGTAGCCCGTTTCAAACGTCTTTTGTATCGACTCGCGGTTCATATAGGCGAGCATCAACACCTCGCCCGTCGATTTTTCCTGAACTATTGCCGGCACAAGGTCCGACTTTTTAAAAAATCTGTCGTAATCTATATTCATTTTACTGCTCCGCACTCTCCACTCGTTTTCCTATCTCTATCGCCGCCGAGAGGTTCAAATCACCCGTGTATATCGCCTTTCCCGCTATCGCTCCGTAAATATTCAGCTCCGCGAGGTTTATTATATCCTTTAAATTCGAAACTCCGCCGCTTGCGATTATGTCGCAGCTCACCGACGACTTCAGCTCGTCGAGCTGATTTAAATTCGGTCCCGACAGCATTCCGTCCTTTGAGATGTCCGTGAAAATTATCTTTGACACCCCTATTTTTTCCATCTCTTTTGCAAGCTCTATGAAATTGACTCCGGAATTGTCAAGCCAGCCCTCGGCGCACACCATTCCGTCCTTAGCGTCTATGCCCACCGCTATCTTTTCGCCGTATTTTTTCACGGCGTCGCTGACGAGCCTCTTGTTCTTTACCGCCGCAGAGCCTAAAATAACCCTCGACGCCCCGTTTTGCAGATAGTAATCGACCGCCTCCATATCCCTTATGCCGCCGCCGACCTCGACCCTGAGAGAGGTCTGTCTGCACACGCTCAATATTATCTCGTTGTTAGCCATAGTACCGTCCTTTGCTCCGTCGAGGTCAACCATATGTACCCACGACGCTCCGAGCTGTTCAAACGATATAGCCGTTTCAATCGGGCTGTCGGCGACCTTATGCACCGTCGCGTAATCGCCCTCAAACAGACGGACGCAATTTCCGTCTTTTAAATCTATTGCAGGTAAAACTATCATTATTAAATCATTCTCCCATTTTAAATCAATGCTTTAAATCAATACTTTTGTTATTATCAATGCTGTTGTTATTGTTATTTATTATAAAATATTAAATAGCTCTCCCCCGCGCCTTAAAACGCAGGGTAATTTCGCAGTCTGCGGACTGCGCCCAAAGGCTCTGCCACCTTGACCACGCCGCCTTTTGAAAAGGCGGGCGAAAGCTTTATTTCCTGCCTGCCAAAATCAGGGCTTACAGCAGTCCCTTGGTCGATAACGCCGCCCCGCTTTCGCTTCTCTCGCTCGCCTCAGACATGGCGTGAGCGACCGCCTTGAAAATAGCCTCTATGATGTGGTGGCTGTTCAGACCGTATTCGCTTCTTATGTGCAGCGTTATTCCGGCGTTAAAGGCGAGCGCGCGGAAAAATTCGCCGGTCATACAGCAGTCAAATTCGCCCACCCTATCCTGCGGCATTCCGGCGTCGAACGCCAAAAACGGTCTGCCGCTTATATCGACGCACGCAAGTGCGAGAGCCTCGTCCATCGGCACATAAAAGCTGCCGTAGCGCTTAATTCCCGATTTATCTCCGAGCGCCTTTTTAAGCGCCTGACCGAGAGTTATGCCTACGTCCTCAACCGTGTGGTGGCAATCGACCTCAAGGTCGCCCTTCGCCCTGACGGTAAGCCCGTATCCTGAGTGTACCGCAAAGGCTGTGAGCATATGGTCAAAAAAGCCTATGCCCGTTTCTATCGACACGTTGCCGCCGTCCAAATCGACGGATACAAAAATTTCTGTTTCCTTTGTTTTGCGCTCAACGGCGGCGTTTCTCAAGCTCATAAAATCAATCATTCCCCTTGTCAATCTTATATGCTTCGCAAAATTCTCTCATCTGCGCAAGCAAAGCGGAAATTTCCCCGTCGGTTCCCGCCGAGATCCTTATATATTCCCCCATATATCTTATAGCCGTGCCTTTTGAATAGAGATACTCAAAAAGCTCCCGTCCGACCGGGGATTTTATATATACAAAGTTTGAACATCCGTTTACCGCCTTAAAATACTGCGGATACGCCCTTTCAAGCTCCGCAAGACTATTATATAGACTTTCCCTCTGAGTTACAATATAGTTTTTGGTTTTTGTTAAATATTCATCATGTGAAAAGATTATCCTGCCTATTTCCTGTGTAACTGTATTAACATTATACGGCGATTTCACGGCTTTAAGAGCATTTGTTATGCTTTCGCACGCCACCGCAAAGCCGAGTCTTATCGCAGCCGCTCCCACAGCCTTTGACGCTGTGCGCAGTATTATCAGGTTTGTGTACCCGCACGCCTCGCGCAGAAGCGACTCGTCCCAGAAGTCCATATACGCCTCGTCGAGTATCACAAGGCAGTCCACGCTCTCTATTATTCTCTTTACCTCGTCCCTTTGCAGTCCCTTTGAGGTCGGGTTGCACGGGTTAGAGAATATTATCGCCCCGACGTTTTTGCCGCTCGCGGCTTTTATGATTGCATCAGTGTTTATAGTGAGGTCGTCGTTCTTCGGGACCGATACGCACTCAAGCTCCGCGATAGACGTATAAAAGCGGTACATTGAAAAGTCCGGCTCCGTCGTTATCAAGGTCTGCCCCTTCATCATAAACGCCGTCATTATCAGCGATATAAGCTCGTCGGAGCCGTTGCCCGCCGTCACATTGTCCGCGCTTATGCCGTAATATTCGGCAAACGCCCCGCACACTCCCGAGGCGTTGGGGTCGGGGTATCTGTTGAAGTCTATTCTGTCTATCGCCTCGTGTATTTCGTCGATTATCTCGCTGGGGAGGTTTACGCAGGACTCGTTCGCGTCGAGCCGTATCTTCATTTCGCCCTTTACCGGGTCGTAGGGCTTTAAATCTTTTATTTTTTTATTTAATTCATACATTTGATTCACTCTTTATCAAGTCTATCGTTTAGCGCAGGCTTTAAGATTTTGTTTATACTTAGAGGCTTAGAAGCTGCTCATCTCTTGCCGCGTATTCTTATCGCGTTTGCGTGCGCGGTAAGCCCCTCTGTTTCGGCAAATTTTATAATATCGGAGGAGTCCTTCTCGAGCGCCTTTTCGGAGTAGTAAATAAAGCTCGAGCGCTTGATGAAGCTGTCAACTCCGAGCGGCGAGAAAAATCTTGCCGTTCCGCTCGTCGGCAGGACGTGGTTCGGCCCCGCAAGGTAGTCGCCGAGCGGCTCCGGCGAGTAGTGTCCGAGGAACACCGAGCCGGCGTTGTCCAGCACGCCTATGTAATCGAGCGGGCTTTCCATGCAGACCTCCAGATGCTCGGGGGCGAGCTTATTGGCGAAGTCCACCATCTGCCCGTTGCTCTCGCAGATTATTATGGCTCCGTAATTTTCAAGCGAGCTGTCTATTATTTCCTTTCTCGAAAGTCCGGCGCTCTGCCTCTCTATCTCGGAGCATACGCCCTCGGCGAGGGCTTCGCTCGTCGTCAGGAGTATCGCCGAGGCGAGAACGTCGTGCTCCGCCTGCGACATTAGGTCGGCGGCGACGAAGGCGGGGTTTGCGCTGTCGTCCGCCATGACGAGTATCTCGCTCGGCCCGGCGACCATATCTATATCGACCGTTCCGTAGAGCAGTCTTTTTGCGGTTGCCACATATATATTTCCGGGGCCTACTATTTTATCCACCTTCGGCACGGTTTCGGTGCCGTATGCGAGAGCCGCGACAGCCTGCGCTCCGCCCATGAGCAGCACCCTGTCGACCCCTGCGGCGAGAGCCGCCGCCATAATATCGGGATTCGGCTTGCCGTCCTTTGTGGGCGGGGTAGTCATTATTATCTCCTTTACTCCGGCTATTTTCGCCGGAATCGCGTTCATCAAAACGGACGACGGATAAGCCGCCGTGCCGCCCGGCACATAGATCCCCACTCTCTCAAGCCCTCTGACGCGCTGGCCGAGTATCACGTTATCCTCCTTGGTCGTGAAAAATGACTGCCTGAGCTGGCGTTTGTGGAAGTCGGATATATTTTCAGCCGCGTGCGCGACAGCCTTCAGGAAGTCCGGGTCGCAGCCCTTTGCGAGGGCTTCCATCTCCTC
>CANPZK010000033.1 GCA_947588875.1 uncultured Clostridia bacterium | reverse complement strand
TATTGCCGCGCTCCGATTTATAATGTATAATTAACTCGGTGAACGCATTATGAAGATATTTAAATTATTTGCCGCTTTTGTTTTTATCGCTCTGCTGATTTCCGGCTGCTCGGGTGCGAAAACATCGAGCGGCGACGGTTATACGCAGGCCGAAACGGTCGCGGGAACGTCTTCACAGGGCGAAGTTAGCAGTACAATATCAGGGACAGGGGTTGATGATGTGTCCAATAATATTACCTTGGTGATAAACGGGAAAAATTTCAGCGCGGAGCTTTACGACAACCGCGCCGCTTCGGATTTGCTTGCGCTTCTGCCCGTCGATATGGACATGAGCGAGCTGAACGGCAACGAAAAATATTATTATTTTCCAAACAGACTTTCGTCAAGCGAGGAGCGCGTCGGGGCGATAAACGCCGGAGATATAATGCTCTACGGCGATAATTGCCTTGTGATATTTTACGAGAGCTTTAAGACGCAATACAGCTACACTCCGCTCGGGAGGATAAAGGACTGCGACGGTCTAAAGGAGGCTCTTGGGGCTGGTGCTGTATCGGTGCGGCTTGAAGCAGGCTGAGGTTTAACGGGTATCGGCTGTCGCGGCGGCTCTTTTTGAGGGTTTGCGCGGGGATATGGGTTCGGGCGGCGACCCGCGCGGCGCAGCCGCGCGGAAAAACGCGGCGGGCGGGGACAGGCTCCTTTGACAGGGGGAGGTCCTTCCGCCCGCCGCCGCGTTTTTCGGCAAATTTCCGCCGGAGGCGGAAATTTGCGGTCGCCGCCCGAGCCATGTTCCTATCACTCTCTCGGTTAAAACGAGCTATGCGACAGCCTACCCTCTCACATCAGCGAGCAAACAAGGTCGCAGTATGCCGTAGCGTCCTCTATCGGAAGCCCCGCAATCAGCAGCGCCTGATTGTAAAGTATCTCGGCATACTTCGCGGCTTTGTCCTTGTCGCCTAAGTCAAACGACGACTTCATCGACTCAAATACAGGATGCTCCGGATTAAGCTCGAGCACCCGCGAGCTCTTCATCGCGCTCTCCGGAGTTCCCGGCATCTGCGCGAAATATTTTTCCATTTCAATCGAGATAGGTCCCTCCGTTGACAGGCAGACCGCGTGGCTTTTCAGCTTGTCCGATATAACGGCCTTTGCTATTTTTCCGCCGAGGCTTTCCTTTACAAAGTCGAGGAAGGACTGATTGTCCTCCTGCTTCTTCTCGATTTCCTTTTTCTCCTCCTCGCTCTGGAGCTGTGCGTCCTCGGCGGCTATCGACTTGAACTGCTTTTCCTTGTATGTGACAAGGCTCTGAGCGACAAACTCGTCTATGTCCTCCGTGAAGTAGAGTATCTCATAGCCCTTTTCTCTGCAAAGCTCTATCTGCGGCAGGGACGTTATTTTGGCTATGCTCTCGCCGCAGGCGTAGTAGATGAATTTCTGGCTCTCCGGCATTCTCGATACATACTGCTCAAGCGTTGTGAGCTTTTCGTCGTTTGACGAATAATAAACCAAAAGGTCAGATACCGCGTCCTTGTGCATACCGTAATCGCTCACTACGCCGTACTTTATGTGGCGGCCGAAGTCCTTCCAAAGTCCCTCGTACTTTTCAAGGTCGTTTTCAAGCATCTTTTTAAGCTCGTTCTTTATCTTTTTCTCAATGTTCTTTGCGATTATCGAAAGCTGTCGGTCGTGCTGTAATATTTCGCGCGAGATATTGAGCGAAAGATCCGGAGAATCGACAACGCCCTTTACAAAGCCGAAATATTCCGGCAAAAGCTGTTCGCACTTGTCCATTATCAGAACTCCGTTTGAGTAAAGCTGAAGCCCTCTCTTGTATTCCCTCGAATAGTAATTGTAGGGCAGCTCGCCCGGAATAAAGAGCATCGCCTTGTAGGACACAACTCCCTCCGCGCTGACCCTGATCGTTGCGCGCGGGTCCTTAAAGCCTCCGAAGCTCTCCTTATAATAAGCGCTGCAATCCTCGTCGGATACCTCGCTCTTCGCTCTCTGCCAGATCGGAACCATGCTGTTTATTGTTTCTCTGCTTTTAACGGTTTCCCATTTCGGCTCCTCGCCCTCCGCAGCGGTATTCTCCGACGTGGTCACGTCCATTATTATCGGGTGGCGAATGTAGTCGCTGTATTTCTTTATGAGAGATTTAAGCCTGTACTCCTCGAGATACTCGCTGTATTTCTCGTCCTCGCCGTCCTCCTTGAGGTGCATAATTATTTCCGTGCCGGTCTTTTCCCTTTCGCACGGCTCTATCGTGTATCCGTCTATTCCGTCGGAGTTCCATTTATACGCTTTGTCGCTGTCGTACCTCTTTGTTATTACCGTCACATCGTCTGACACCATAAACGCCGAGTAAAATCCGACTCCGAACTGCCCTATTATCTCGGTCTTTTCCTTTTCGTCAAGCTCCTGCTTGAAGCTGAGCGAGCCGCTCTTTGCGATTGTTCCGAGGTTCTCCTCAAGCTCCTCCTCGCTCATTCCTATTCCGTCGTCCTCGACCTTTATCGTGCGCGCGTCCTTGTCGATATATATATTTATCGACGGCTTATCCGCCATTGCCTCTCTCGCCTTTTCGTCCGTGAGAGATACAAAGTGCAGCTTGTCGATCGCGTCGCTCGCGTTTGAGATTATCTCTCTCAGAAAAATCTCCTTGTGTGTATAGATTGAATTGATCATAAGGTCGAGGAGTCTTTGCGATTCCGCCTTAAAGACTTTTTTCTCCATTTTATGTATCCTTTCATTTTGTAATTTAAGATTTATATATGCTGTATTAAGCAGATATTGAAATATATTATAGCACTTTCCGAAATAATGTCAACAAACGCGGAGGGCGGGGATAAGCGCTCCAAAATCAATAATTCATATTGCCGAGGCTGTTTTGATATGTTATAATTCTCGTAAAAAGGAGGTACGGCTTATGGATATATACAGTGTGCTCACGGGCGGCGAAAAATACTGCTCAGACAGAAACGAGGAGTGCGCCAAAATACAGCTCAAATCGAAAATGCTCTGCCATAAATTCAACCGCACAAGTCCTGACGAGGGAGAAAAAAGGCGGGAAATAATGAGCGAGCTGTTTGGCACTTATAACCCCGATGTGTTTATAGAGCCGTCGTTTCACTGCGACTATGGATTTAACATACATTTTGCGGGCTTTGCGCTGATAAACTATAACTGCGCCATACTTGACACCTCGCCGGTACATATAGGCAAAAACGCCTTTATAGCGCCAAACGTCTGCATTTCCTGCGCCGGCCACGCGCTTGACGCGGAGCAAAGGCGCAACGGAGTGAATACCTCGGCTCCCATAACGATAGGCGACGACGTGTGGATAGGCGCGAACTCGACTATTCTCGGCGGGGTGAGCATTGGCAGCGGCAGCGTTATCGGCGCGGGCAGCGTTGTTACCGGCGACATACCCGACGGGGTAGTCGCGGTGGGAAGTCCGTGCAGGGTGATGAGGAAAATCACCGAGGACGACAGGATCGACCCGTCCGCGCTCGTATAGGTAAAATGCTTTTATCGGCTTTCTATAAGCCTGCGCCGTTATGCCCTTTATCCGCCCTGCGGCTGAGCGCCGCCGTATGAGCTTAATTTTTTAACAGAGTGTCGGAGCTGCCGCGTTATTGCGGCAGCTCCGGATTTTTACACTTCTTTATCCTTGCTTTTCTCTTCCCCTATTTCCTCAAGCTCCTTTTCGACTTTTTCCATAATTTCTCTCTCACGTCTTCTCGTATATTCCAGAGCGTCCTCGCTGTCACGAATTCCTTTTGTTGTGGGATCGGTTATTACTCCGACAAACGCAAGCGCGGACGTCAGGACAGTGCTTATTAAATAGGGATTGGATACAAAGCTCTTTATAACGTCCAGCACACTGCCCCAGCTTGTCAGGTCGGAACCCGTCAGCCCGAGATACGACATAATCGGCGACATTATAACTCCGATAAGTCCAATCCAGAATTGAGGACTTTGCAGTCTTACTCTCCAGTTGATTTTCATAATCTTTCCCCTTCTTTCGCTTTGTAGTATAAAATCACAGAGTCTGTATCCTGTCCCATTTTCATTTTATGCCGAGGTAAAGGAGGTTGTCCCTGTTTTTTAATGCTGTCGCCGCGATATGCCGCGATGAGTTTGAGCGAAGAAGGGGATTCGGGCGGCGACCGCGCGGCGGCAGCCGCGCGGAAAAACGCGGCAGTCGGGGCTTACCGTGAGCTTGGGAGTCTGCCCGCCGCGTTTTTCGGCAAATTTCCGCCGGAGGCGGAAATTTGCGGGTCGCCGCCCGAAGCTCTTCCCCTCAAGCACAGAGGGGAAACGAGCCGCTGCGACAGCTCCGTTATACCGAAATTCTCACTCGCCCGCGATTATCTCTTAGCCGATTCAAGCAAATCGCGCTTTATATTCCAAAGCCTTTCGGATAAATCCACATAATACCTATGCGGATTTTCAAACCGCTTGACCTCGTCCCACAACAGGCCGACCTCTTTACCGCAATACTCCCTTATTTTATCGAGCGGCGGCGAATCGTACACCCTTTTGCCGTTTTTGAAAACGGGTATCAGCATATCCCGCGCGGTATAATCTTCGAGCGTCTTTTTCTTCCATGTCGCCTCCGGATCAAATATGGTCAGCGGCTTTGAATCGTCAATCTCCTCATCATATACGCAAAGCTGATCAGCCATCGCCTTGCCGCTTTTCTTATCGTAAAGGCGATAAAGCCTTTTGAAATGCGGATTTGTTATCTTTCCCACGTTTTCGCTTATCTTTATTTTCGGTACAAGCTGACCGTCGCCGCTTTCGACCGCCGTGAGCTTATAGACGCCGCCGAAAACCGGCGAGCTTTTGGAGGTGATGAGTCTCTCCCCCACGCCGAATATATCCACCTGCGCGCCCTGAAGCACGAGGTCGCGGATAAGATACTCGTCAAGCGAATTTGAGGCGACTATCTTACAGCTCTTCAGCCCCGCGTCGTCGAGCATTTTTCTCGCCTGCTTGGACAAATACGAAATATCGCCGGAATCAAGCCTGATGGCAAAATTCGTTATGCCACGGGGAAGCAATATCTCCTTGAACGCCTTTATCGCGTTGGGAACGCCGCTCTTGAGCGTATTATATGTGTCCACGAGCAAGGTCGCGTTATTGGGGTACAGCCTGCAATACGTTTCAAACGCCTCGTATTCGCTGTCAAACATCTGCACCCACGAATGCGCCATAGTTCCGCTCGCGGGAACGCCGTAGAGCATATCGCTGAGCGCGCAGGCGGTGGCGTCCGCGCCGCCGATATACGCGGCTCTTGCGCCGTCTATTGCCCCCTGCGCGCCCTGAGCCCGCCGTGAGCCAAATTCAAGAACTGTTCTCCCCTGCGCCGCTCTGACTATTCTGTTTGCCTTGGTCGCGATAAGCGACTGATGATTTATCGCAAGGAGCAGATATGTTTCTATTATCTGCGCCTCTATCGCCGGCGCTTTGACGGTGAGTATCGGCTCGTTCGGGAACACGGGCGTACCCTCCGGCACGGCGTATATATCTCCGGAAAAGCTGAAGCTCTCAAGATATGAGAGGAAATCCTCGGAAAACAGATTTTTACTTCTGAGAAAATCGGTTTCATCCTTTCCGAAGCGCAGGTTTTCTATATAATCCATAACCTGCTCAAGTCCCGCCGCTATTGCAAATCCTCCGCCGTCCGGCACCGAGCGGAAAAACAAGTCAAAGCAGGTAGTCCTTTTGTAAAATCCGTTTTGCAGGTATCCGTTGCTCATTGTAAATTCATAAAAATCCGCCAGCATTGAAATATTTTGCTCTTTCATCACTACCACCTCAAGTTATATTAATTTGCATACTCCGCATAACGTTCAGCGCCTGCTCGCAGAGGGCTTCGTCGCCGCTCGCCGTGCAAGCGGAATCGACGCTTATTATCGCCTCCGGCAGCGCCGTTTTTGCGAGCACCGCGTTTGATATTACGCATATATTTGTAACTACGCCGACAAGCTCTATCTCGTCGTAGCGGCTATTTTTCAGATACTCAAACAGCTCCGCGCTTCCAAAGCAGGGCTTCAAAAAGAATTTATCGCTTTTCTCCGCCAGCGATTTAATTCTCCCGTAAAGCTCCCAGCCGTCCGAACCTTTTATGCAGTGCGGTATCGGCAGTCCCGCGCCCTCCCGCGTATCCATATAATTCTCGCCGTGCGTATCGAGCGTGAACGCTACGTCGTTCCCCGCGCTTCTGTATTCGATTATTTTTTTCGCGATTGGTTCTTCAAGCTCCTCTGCTCTTTTAAAGCCGAGCGCGCCCGAAACAAAATCATTCTGGTAATCTACAACCAACAAGAGCTTCTTCATATGTATTCCTCCGTTTCTCATATAAAAATATTGTACCCCGCAGTCGCGGTTAATTCAATCATTTATTTTTAAACGGGATTTTTCGGGGCGGCGACCCGAACTGCCTGCGGCAGTTCGCTCATAACGCGGCGCGCCCGCCTGCGCCGAGATTTTAAGCCGAGCCCTCCGCCGCGTTATGGCGTATTTTCGCCCGCAGGGCGAAAATACGCGGTCGCCGCCCCTCCGCAGCGCCTGCGGCGCTGCGGCTCCCCCCGACTCGGGTAAAAAAAGGCGACGGCACAGCGCCGTCGCCCCGATTAGTATATCCTCAATTTCTCAATCAAAGATCCCTCGGATTGTTCACCTTTTCTTCCTTGTCCTTCTTTCTTCCGATTCGAGCTACAAAAATCAAATACGCAATAAACAGCACGAGCACAAACGCCGCCGCGATTATAAATATCGGCGAGGTGACGACGTTCTTCACCACCGTCATTATATATACAAGCTCGCTCTTCTCAATCGTTTCGTCAGCGACGAGGTTGATCGTCGTGAGGGGCTGATTTTTATAATAAACAGTCGCGGTTCCGACCCGCGTTCCCTTTGTTATGGGGCTGTCGATAGACTCCGACACGTTCGGCTCTATCTTCAAATCGTTCTTCTCCCTGTCGACCGGCAGCATCGTGGAGTAAGCGTATTCCGGCACAAGCCGGAGCGTATCCTTGCCCATGGCGTAGTTTACGTTTATCTCGCAAACGGGAGTCTGCTCGCCGACCACCTCCTGAAGGTCCATTCCGCCGAACGCCCATTCATAAAGCGCCTTGCTGTCCTGCATAGCCCCGTTGTCAAGATATTCCCCGTTTTCGTCATAGCAGGGCGCGTGCATTGCGACGCACATATAAGCTACGCCCTCGTTCATGGCCGTTGAAACTATGCAAAAGCCCGCCTCGTCGGTCGTGCCGGTCTTTATTCCTCTGGCATACTCGTAATAATAATCCCCCTCGGCGTTTTCATTTATCATGCTGTTGGTCGTAACAAGGGGCGATTCTCCGTCCTCGTCAAGGCTGAGGTAATAAGTCGTCGTATTCGTTATATCGGTAAAATGCGGAGTCGTTATCGCGTATTCCGTTATCTTGTACAAATCGTACGCGGTCGTGTAATGCTCCTCGTCGTGCAGTCCGTGAGGATTTGTAAAGTGGGTGTTTTTACAGCCGAGCTCCTTAGCCTTTTGATTCATAAGGTCAACAAAAGCCGAAACATCGCCGTTGCCGACAAAATCGGCAAGCACGAGAGCCGCGTCGTTTCCGGACGGCACCATCATACAGTACAAAAGCTCGAGTACGCTTATTTCCTTGTCGATATAATTGTAAAGTCCGGCGACCGAGCTGTCGGTTCCCTCAAGCTCGTTTAGCACGCTCTCCTTTATGGGGACCATGGTATTTTCAAGGTCCTTTACCTTTTCCGTCACTATTATGTAGGTCATTATTTTTGTCGTAGACGCGGGGTAGCACCTCTTGTCCGCGTTCTTCTGATATATAGGCGTATCAGTATCGAGATTGATAAGATATATATAGTCGCTGTTCGTTTCAATTCCCGGGTCAAAGCTTATGCTCGCCGCTCCGGCTCCGACACAGAAAATCAAGGCTGTAATTATCGTAACGAGCGCGGCGCTCATAACTCTCAATAATTTTTTTCTCATAGATTTTTCCCCTTCCCTGTGGTAAAATATAGTGTAAAGTTATGATACTACATTTTCTGCAAAATTTCAATTAAAATAAAAAGATTTTTTCCCGTTGAAACTACTATACAAAATATAAGGAGTGAACCGCATGAAATTTATTCACACTGCGGATCTGCATCTGGGTAAAATAATTTTCTCCCGCTCGATGCTGGACGAACAGAGGCATTTTTTATCGGACTTTTTGTGTCCGCTCATACAAGAAGAACGTCCCGACGCGGTTATAATCGCCGGAGATATATTTGACAGGAGCATAGCGCCGCCCGAGGCTATACGCCTGTTCGACGGCTTTATCAGCTTTATGAGCGAAAGCGGCATACCTCTGCTCGCCATAACGGGAAATCACGACGGAAAGGACAGGATAACGCTCGGCGCGGAGCTTCTTAAAAAAAGCGGAATATATATCGCAACGGACATTTCGGACGCGTTCGCGCCGGTCGAGCTGAACCGCGGCGGAGAACGGGCGCGCTTTTATATGATACCTCACTTTGAGCCGGCTCGGGCGAGGGAATATTTTAAAAACGAGGAAATACGCGGCTTTTCCGACAGCTACGGCATACTGACTCAAAAAATATACGAGGAGCTTGACAGCGAATGTATAAACATAGTGGTTGGGCATTGCTTTGTCAGCGGGTGCAGCGTCAGCGACTCGGAGAGCCCGATATACATAGGCGCGAGCGGGGAGATAAGCGGCTCGCTTTTCGGCGGCTTCGACCTCGTACTGCTCGGCCATCTTCACGCCGCTCAGCGCGCCGGCGACAACGGATTTTACTCCGGCTCGCCGATAAAATACTCGTTCAGCGAAGAGCGCCACAAAAAAGGCGAGGGCATTGAGCGCCGCTTCGTGCAGACCACCCCCCTGCGCGAGATGAGGACGATTTCCGGCAAATTCGACGACCTGCTCGAAAGCGCAAGGCTCTGTCCGAGCGAGGATCTCATTCACATACACCTCACTGATAAAAAGCCGATATTTATGCCGCTTCAGCGGCTGAGGGAGTTTTACCCGAATATTCTCGAAATGAGCACCGAGCTGTTCGCCCCCGCCTCTGAGGCGATAACCGCTCCGTCACGCAGGAGCTTCGGCAGACCGACAGAGCTTTTCAGGGAGTTCTGCGCGCAGGTCTGCGGCTTTGAAGCCGACGACGAGGCCGTTGATATATTTGAGGATATTTTAAAGGAGGCGAACGTATGAGACCTCTCAAGCTCATAATGGAGGGCTTCGGCTCTTACCTGTCAAAAACCGAGATAGACTTCACGCTCTTCGGCAAAAACGCGCTTTTTCTCATAACCGGCAGCACAGGCGGCGGCAAGACCATGATACTCGACGCAATATCCTTCGCTCTATACGGCAAGGCGACCGGCGGAGAGCGCAGCTGGGAGCAGATGCGCAGCATAGACGCGGACGACAGCGCAATAACCTCCGTCGATTTTACGTTTTCGCTCGGCGGAAGCGTCTACCGCTTTGTCCGCAGTCAGAGCATATATACCGGCAGGCGCGACGGCGCGAGAAAGGTCAAGATTGAAAACGCCTGTTACGAGATAGGCGAAGGCGAGCGCCTTATGGTATCGGGCGCGGACAAGAACGTATCAAACAAGGCGCAGGAGCTTTTGGGGCTTGACTGCTCGCAGTTTTCGCGCGTTATGGTTCTCCCTCAGGGCGAATTCAGGCGGCTTCTGCTCTCGTCCTCCGGCGAAAAAGCCGAGCTGTTTGAAAAGCTCTTCAACACGGAGATGTGGGCAAAAATAACGGAGCTTGCAAACAAAAGGGCTGACGGGGCGCGGAACGAGCTTCAAAGGCTCTCGGAGCAGAGGCAGTCGCTGCTCGCCTCTCACGGCTGTGAAACCGCCGAACAGCTTGAGGAAATGTCCGACGCGGCGAAAAAAAGATACCGCGAGCTGAGCAAGGCGGCGGAGGCTACCGAGAAAAAGCTCAAAACGCGCCGTAGGGAGCTTGACTCTCTCAAAAAGCGGGACGAGCTTTATGCCGCCTCGGAAAAGCTGAAATCCATGCTCGCGGCGGCGGAAAACGAGCTTATCGCCGCCGGGGAAAAGCTCAAAAGAGCCGAGGGCGAATATGAGCGCGTTCCCGAGATAAGGGAAATGATAGACTCGCTTAAACTAAGGGAGAATGCCCTTGCGGAAAGCGTCAAGAGCCACTCGGAGCGCGAAAGCGCAAGGCGCGATTTAAAAGCCTGCGGCGAGGGCGCGGACAAGGCGAGGGAGCGCGAAAACCGGCTTGCCGCGGAGCTTAAGGACGTCGAGGAGAGAATAAAAAGCGGCGAGGAGTTCTTAGCGGAATGCAGGCGTTCCTCGGACTTAATAGCCTCGGAGGAAATGAGGCTCCGAAGCCTGAACGAAATAGACAGGAATTACAAAAAGCTCGCCGCCCTTGCCGCCGAGAAAAAATCCTCGGAATCGCGCTTTGAAGCGGCTTCCGACAATTACGGCAAGCTCTCGGCGGAGCTTGAGGCGTTGAAGGAGCGGGAGCGGAGCATAGATTCACGGATACGCGGCAACATGGCTGTTTTTCTCTCCTCGACACTGACCGACGGCTCGCCCTGCCCCGTATGCGGCTCGCTCACTCACCCGTCGCCCGCGATAAAGAGCGGCGAACGGGAGCACGACTTGTCAAAGAAGCTAAAGGATATACGGGAGGTAATAAAGGAGCGCGAGCGCGAATACTCCGCCGCTCTAAAGGCGCGCTCAGACTCCGAAGCCGCTCTAATCGCGGCGAGATCGGCTTTTGAGGAACAGCAGAGGCTGTGCGACGGCTACAACATATACTACAAGACCTTTCAAAAGGACATAGACCGTCAGAGCCGTCTGCTGTCCGAGCTTAAAGCAAGGGCGGCAAAAACTCCCGCCGCAGAAAACAGGCTTGATAAATTAAGGAAAGAGCTTGACAAAATCAAGTCGGAGCTTGAATCAAACTCCGCCGCTCTTTTGGAGCTTGAAAAAAGGCGGGCTCAGCTTGAGGAAAAGATAAGCTCGCTCTCCAAAAATATTTCGGAGGGAGAAAATCCCGACGCGGAGCTTATCAAGTGCCGCAGCCGATACCGCGAGCTTGAAGCTCTCGTCGAGAAAACGACCCGCGAGTTAAGCTCTGCAAGAGCCGCTCTTGAGGGGAAAAGCTCGCTCGTTTCGGAGAGGAAAAAACAGCTTGAGGAGCAAAGGACGGAGCTTGACAGCCTAAACGAAGCCTGTCTTAAATTTGACGTGAACGACGTTGACTCTGCAAATGCGATTTGCGACGAGCTGAATCAAAGGCTCCTGGCTGTAATAGGCGAAAGCGGCGAAATCAAAAGCCGCAGCGAACGCCTTGACTCCGCGCTCGAGCTTCTTAAAAATCAGCAGTCGCAATACGAAAAAGCCGAAAAGCTCTACTCGTCGCTGAGCCATATATCGAACATACTCAGGGGGAGCAATCCCATGAAAACTCCTATAAAAATGTTCGTGCTCGGAATGATGCTCGACGATATTCTCATGCAGTCAAACCGCTACTTCGCCATATTGAGCGGCGGGAGATACGCCCTTGAAAAATCCGCCGAGGGCTTCGGCGGAAATTCCTACAAGGGGCTTGATATTGAGGTTTTCGACGGCAGCTGCGGCGGCAAACGCTCCGTTTCCACTCTGTCTGGCGGCGAAATGTTCCTCGCCTCGCTCTCGCTCGCCTTCGGGCTTTCCGACGTAGTTCAGGGATATTCGGGCGGAATAAGGCTCGATTCTATCTTCATAGACGAGGGCTTCGGCTCTCTTGACAGCGAAACCGTTGACGTCGCTATGCTCGCTCTCGACAAAATCAAGGATATGGGCAGAACTGTCGGGATAATTTCACACGTCGCTCAGCTCAGGGAAAAAATAGGCAATAAAATCGTCGTCAGCTCCGGCGCGAGGGGCAGCAGCGCAAAAGTGGTCACTGTATGAGTTTTTATCAAGGGGCTTGGCAGCCCCTTTGACCCTGCCGCCCGCCGACCGCAGTCACACCGCCAAAGGCGGCATGACTGCTGGTTAAAGTTATAGTTTATTTAAGGGGGCTTGCGCCCCCTTAAAATCCCCTTTTTTCGCTCAAGGTTATATTTTAAATTTAATTATCTGCACCGTTCCTATGCCGTGCTTTTAAATAAAGGATTGATTAAGCAAACCCCTTTGAAAACTATTCTAATATAAATCGGCGCCGACTGCGGTCAACGAGAAAAGAAAACAAAACAATAAAAATTTATTTGCGGAGAGATGAAAATGAGCAGAGAGCTTGAAAAGCATGAGCTTGTAGAGAGAAGCATAATAAAAAAATATCGCAGGGACATTTGGAACCCGTTTATAATAGCGCTGAAGGACTATAAGCTCGTCAATCCGGGCGACAAAATAGCGGTGTGCATATCGGGAGGCAAGGATTCAATGCTAATGGCGAAGCTCATGCAGGAGCTTCACAAATACAGCGAAACCCCGTTTGAGCTTGTGTATCTCGTTATGGACCCTGGGTACAGCGAAAAAAACAGGAAAAAAATCGAGAGCAACGCCGAGCTTCTGCGCATACCGATAACAGTGTTTGAAACGAATATATTCAAGGTGTCGGGCAGAGTGGAAAAGTCGCCTTGCTATCTCTGCGCGAGAATGAGGAGAGGACACCTTTATAAAAAGGCGAGGGATCTCGGGTGCAACAAGATAGCTCTCGGGCATCACTTCAACGACGTAATAGAAACGACCTTGCTCGGAATGCTTTACGGATCGCAGATACAGGCAATGCCGCCAAAGCTGCACAGCACAAACTTCGACGGCATGGAGCTGATACGCCCTATGTATTGTATTCACGAGTCTGCTATAATTTCATGGCAGAGATACAACGGGCTTGAATTTATAAGATGCGCCTGCCGTCTTACGGAGCAAACAGAAAACAGCGCCGACGGGGATATGCCGTCGAAAAGGCAGGAGATAAAGGAGCTTATAAAAGCTCTTAAAAAAACAAATCCAAATGTAGAAAAAAGCATATTCAACAGCATAAGCTCAGTATGTCTTGACACCATGCTCGGCTATAAATCAAAGGGAGTTGAGCACTCGTTTCTTGACGATTACGACGAATAAACTCGTTGACCGCAGTCGGCGCCGATTTATATTAGAATAGTTTTCAAATGGGCTTGCTTAATCAATCCTTTATTTAAAAGCACTGCATAGGAACGGAGCGGATAATCAAATTGAAAATATAACCTTTAGCAAAAAGGGGGGATTTTAAGGGGGCGTAAGCCCCCTTAAATGAAAACTACCATATAAAGCAGCAGCTTTACCGGCGCAAGTCGGTAAAGCTGCGGTAATCGAGAGCGCCCTCGGGGCGCAGCCCCAAAGCAGTATTAGGGCGCAGCCCCAAAGCAGTATTAGGGCGCAAGCCCAAAGCGGTATTAGGGCGCAGCCCCAAAGCGTTATTAGGGCGCAAGCCAAAAATTATATCTCAGGCGATGAGGGATATGCCGACTATATGCTTCTGTATCATAATTGCGTCGGCAATGGAGATTATTCCGTTTTTATCGGTATCGGCGTTCTTTAAGGCGTCGCCGTCAAGAGTGATTATGCCGACTATATGCTTCTGTACCATAATTGCGTCCGATATGCTTATTCCTCCGTTGCCGTCAACGTCGCCGAGAGTCGGAGCAGAGGGGTACTCTATCGGAAGCTCTATTATAGTGCCCGCGCCCGACGGCTTTTCCTTTAATTCTCCGTAGAATTTTCCGCCGTCGCCGACAAAGCCGAAAATATAACCGTTCGACGTATCGTCAAGAGTGTAAACGCTCTCATCGCCGCTGCCGTCGAGCCCTATCGAGTTTACCCCGGTGGGGAGGGAATAGTATATTCTGTCCCCGACAAGCTCAAGGCGGCTGTAATTTCCCAAATAATAGCCGCCGCTCGGTGTGAGCCAGCGAGTATCGTCGAGAGCGGACGGTATTTTGCTCGCCGCATTTGTTTTGTAATTGCGCCTTTCAAGATATGACTTTCTCGCGTCTTTGTCATACGCCGCATATATCAGATCGTCGCCCGAAATGATTATCCTTGATTCTATATCGTTCCAAAATCTGCCGTCGTATGAAACGTCGGACACGTCCATATTAGTAGTCCAATTCTCGTGATCCGTCGCAGTTATTTCAGCGTCTGTGCACAAAAAGCTGCTGTGCTGTACTCTGCCCCTTAAATCCGCGATAGGGTCGTCGAAGGTTACGTCGGTGTGGTATGATTTCCCGCCGATGGTGATAACATTCCAAATGTGATTCATCGTTTCGCTCGAAGCAAAGCCGCAGGGAATGGACAGCCTTTTAAGTATCGCCTTATAAGCCATACTGTATCCCTGACAAACGGCGCGCTTGCCGACTAAACAGCCGTAAGCCGTGTAGACCTCCGGCATATCCGCGTCCGGCTCCAAAGCCTCGGTCGCGTATTCGCAGTGAGTCGCCAAATAGTCGTGGACATACAGCGCGCGCTTGAAGTCGTCGTCGTATTTTTCGGCATTTGATACTATTTCATCTATCGCGGCGTTGAGCGGGGGCAGGTAATTATCGCTCTCTGCCTTTGTGAACACATACTTGGGCCTAATAACGCTGACCATGGCTCCTTTTGAAGTATAGCTGTAAGAGTACGCGCCCTTGTATTGTATAAGCTCGGGGTATTCGTAGAGTATATAATCCATTATGCCGCCAATCTCGTCGGTCAAAATTTTGAAATCGGAAATTTTTATCTCCTCGTCAAAATTCGATATGCCGCCGACGATTTTTTCTATCAGCTCCTGATTTTGAGTATCGCCGATTATATCCTGAGAATATGCGGAGATAAGCTCCTTTGACGAAATTCGAGCCGGATCCTTGCTTACGCTTGCGACGGAAACAAGGCTGTCGCTTTGATACGCCGACGCGCTCATGACGGCGGCAACGGACAGAGATACCGCGCAGGCGGCGCAGATGAGCTTTCTCATTGTTTTTTTCATTAGTCGTCACCTCGTTAATAATATAAACATAAGCAGATGAAAATTATGGAATGAAATAAAGCGGCAACAGCAAAAGCCGTCACCGCTTGATAACCTAAATATTATTCGGCAGACTCCGGAGCAGCCTCCTCGGCGGGAGTTGCCTCCTCGGCGGGAGCTGCTTCCTCAGCCGGAGCTTCGACAGTCATGCTCTCGGTAGAGGCGACGACCTCGTCCTCCTGAAGCGACTGCTGAGCCTTCTCCTCCTCCAGAAGCGCCCTCATGGAAAGGCTTACTCTCTTCTTTTCAAAGTCGATAGCGGTGATTTTCGCTTTAACTACCTGTCCTACCGTAAGCTCGTCCTGCGGCTTTTCTATTCTGCGGTCCGCAATTTGCGATATGTGGATAAGTCCGTCTATACCCGGGAGAATACGGGCAAACGCGCCGAAGGATACCATGCCCACGATCTGAACCTCGACCTCGGAGCCGACCGGATAATCCCTCTTGAGTATCTCCCACGGGTTATCCTCGCTCTTTTTGTAGCCGAGAGAAATGTTGCCCTTTTCCGTATCTATATCCTTAACGTAAACCTCAACGGTATCGCCTACGTTTACCACCTCGGACGGGTGCTTTATCCTGCTCCAGGAAAGCTCGCTGATGTGTATCATACCGTCAACGCCGCCTATGTCTACAAACGCGCCGTAAGATGTAAGGGATTTGACAACGCCGGTATAAACCTTGCCTACCTCGCAGTTCTTCCAGAACTCCTCCCTGATCTTGTCGTTCTCCTCCTTGAGGACTGATTTGATAGAACCGACAGCTCTTCTTCTTCTCTGGTCAATGTCGATAATTCTGAAATTGACCTCCTTCTTGAGAAGCTCGTCGAGCGAATTGTTTCTTGAAAGGGTCGCCTGAGACGCAGGAACAAATATCTTCATTCCGTTTGAGGCAACGAGCACGCCGCCCTTGACGACCTCGGTCACTACGCCGCTGAGAATTTCTTCGGACTCAGCCGCCGCAACGATCGTATCCCAGCCCTTTAAAGCGTCCACGCGCTTCTTCGAAAGCATTATAACGCCCTCTTGGTCGTTTGTGCGCATGATGAGCAGGTCGAGCTTATCGCCAACCTTAACGAGATCCTCAAGCCTTGCGTTCGGGTCGTTTGTGAATTCATCAATCTTGATGATTCCCGACTGCTTCCTGCCGACGTCAACCAAAACCTCGTTAGGCGCTACGCTCAGAACTACGCCCTGTACCCTCCCATCTGTATTTAAACTTTTGAGATTCTCCTCGAGCATCTCCGCAAAGTTTCCTTCACTGTTTTCAACGTTTGTTTCACTGGAATTGTTTAAAATCTCCGTCATATTATCCAGTACCTCCTTTATTATCCTTGCCGGAGCAGACGCGCCGGCAGTTACACCGATATTGTTGGCGTTTAAAACCATCTGCGGCGGAACGTCGTCCTTGGTCTGCGCGAGAACCGTGTTATCACAGTTGCTCTTGCAAATGCCGTAGAGCTTGCAGGTGTTCGAGCTGCCGCGGTCGCCTATGACGACCATGAAGTCGGAACACCTTGAAAGCTGCGCCGCCTCTGTCTGTCTATCAGTTGTAGCATTACATATTGTACCAAAAAAATTTGAATTTGTATATACCTTTTTTATCGTTTTCAAACATTTTTCCCATAAATTTATGTCAAAAGTGGTCTGAGCAACCACCGAGAGCGGTTTATTTTTCAGTAAAGGAAATTTAATTGCCAGCTCCTCGATTTCCTCCGGCGATTTTACCGTGTAATTTTCACCGCAGCAGTGATTTTTTATTCCTATGACCTCGGGGTGATTTTCGTCCCCGACTATCAAAATCGCGTCTCCGAGCAGCGAACGCTCGCGCACAGTCCTGTGTATTTTAGCGACAAACGGGCAGGTCGCGTCAACGTATTTAAGCCCGAGCCGCCGTATCTCGTCATAGACGTTCTGCCCGACTCCGTGACTCCTTATCACCACGGTTTCGTCGGGGCGAACCTCGGTCGGGGAGCTTACTATCCGCACCCCCCTTTCGGATAGCTCGCTTACCATCTGGGTGTTGTGTATTATCGGGCCGAGGGTGCATACCCTCTCGCCGTCGTTCACGAGCTTCCACACTATGTCAACCGCCCTGTTTACTCCAAAGCAGAAGCCCGCCGTCTTTGCAAGCCTTATCCTTGTCAAGCTCTCACCTCAAAATCTGTCCCTTTCCCTCAGCGC
>CANPZK010000032.1 GCA_947588875.1 uncultured Clostridia bacterium | reverse complement strand
ATTGTTGCAGGGAGCGGTGGACTGCGCCTTTGTGGAGGACGGAAAGATAGTAATAGTCGACTATAAAACGGATAAGATTAAGAATATGGGCGAGCTTGCGGAGCGGTATGGCGAACAGCTCAGATTATACGGCTTCGCCATGCGCGAAACGACGGGACTTGAAACGTCGCGCAGGGTAATATATTCGTTTGAATTAAACGACGTAATAGAGGTGTGATAATACGGTGATTAAGATGAATGAGGATATAAAGAAAAGAATTATTGAAACGGCCTCGGGCAGGCGCAGGGCGCGGCTCGTGCTGAAAAACGCGAAATATTTGAACGTGTTTTTAAACAGGTTCGGCTCGGCGGATATCGCCGTGACGGACGGATACTTCGCCGGCATAGGCGAATACGAGGGCGAGCAGGAGATAGACTGCGGCGGGCTTGCGGTCGTGCCGGGCTTTATCGACGGACATATACACCTTGAAAGCTCCGTCGTTTCGCCGCTTTCCTTTGCCGCGGCTGTGTCGCCGCACGGCACCACCGCGGTCGTCGCCGACCCGCACGAGATAACAAACGTGCTGGGGCGCAGGGGAATGGATTATATGCTCTCGGCGACGGAAAATCTGCCGGTCGATGTGTTCTTCTGCGTTCCGGCAAGCCCGTTTGACGAAAACGGCGCGCATATAACGAGCCGCGAGGTCGCGGAGTATATAAAAAACGAGCGAGTGGCAGGACTTGCCGAGATGATGAATTTTCCGGCGGCGATCGCCGCAGACGGGGAAATAATAAAAATGATAGCGGAAACGGAAAACGCCGGCAAGGCTGTTGACGGACACGCTCCGGGACTGTCGGGAAAAGCGCTCAACGCCTATATTTCTGCGGGAATCGGCTCGGACCACGAATGTACAACGCTCGACGAGGCGCTTGAAAAGCTGTCGCTCGGTCAGTATATAATGATAAGGCAGGGCACGGCTGGAAGAAATTTGAACGCGCTTTTGCCTCTGCTTAAGGGAGAAGCCGCGTCGAGGTGCCTTTTTGCGACCGACGACAAGCACCCGAACGAGCTGCTTGAGAACGGTCATATGGATTATATAATAAGAGAGGCTATCGCCGCCGGAGTAAGAGCGGAAACGGCATACAGAGCCGCCTCGTTCAATGCGGCGGAGTATTTCGGGCTTAAAGGCAGGGGAGCCGTCGCGCCGGGATATATCGCGGACTTCGTGCTAATCGAGGATATTGACAAGGTGAAAATCAGGGGCGTATATAAAAACGGCGCGCCGATAGACTTGAATCTATACGCCAAGGGCGCGGGAGCCGCCGCGCTCAGCCCCGAAATATTAAATTCCGTGAACGCCGAGAAAATCACGGCTGAAAGCATAAGACTTAGACGGCAGTCGGAAAAGGTAATAGGGGTCGTGGGCGGAGAGATCGTCACGACCGACGAGGGCGAAAGCGATAAAATCGACGTTGACAGGGATATTTTGAAGCTCTGCGTTGTGGAACGCCACAAACGGACGGGGCATATAGGCGTGTGCTTTGTAAAAGGCTACGGCTTGAAAACCGGCGCGGCCGCGACGAGTATCGCGCACGATTCGCACAATATAATAGCGGTGGGTGCGAGCGACGAGGACATAGCGGCGGCGGTCAATGAAATAATCGAAATGCAGGGCGGCATGGTCGTGGTAAAGGACGGCAGGGCGGTCGAGAGCTTAAAGCTCAATATAGCAGGACTGATGACGGACGAGCCGGTGCAGACCGTCGCGGATAAAATTACAAAGCTCAAAGCGGCGGCGTATTCGCTCGGCGTTAATAAAAATATCGACCCGTTTATGACGCTTTCGTTTATAAGCCTGCCGGTCATTCCAAAGCTGAAGCTGACCACTCTCGGCGTTGTGGACGTTGAAAAATTTGAGCTTATTTAAACCTGCGGACAGCGGCATAGCCGCGCCGTCGCTGATAGCTTAATCAAAAAAGAGCGTTGGGGGGTGTCGCCTTGAAAAGGATAATTTTTCATATTGATGTAAACAGCGCCTTCCTTTCGTGGGAGGCGGTTCGCAGAGTCCGTCGGGGCGGCGAGGATCTGCGCCTGATACCGTCTTGCATAGGGGGCGACCCCTCAAAGCGGACGAGCATCGTCCTTGCAAAATCCATTCCTGCAAAAAAGTTCAATATAAAAACGGGCGAACCGGTTTCCATGGCGCTGAGAAAATGTCCCGAGCTTGTAATAGCCGAGCCTGATTTTTCTCTGTATGATAAATGCTCAAAGGCGTTTATAAAAATCTGTAAGGACTACACGCCCGTTGTCGAGCAGTTCTCGATCGACGAATGTTTTCTTGATATGTCCGGCATGGAGCGAATATATCCAGATCCGATAAAAACAGCGTATGAGATAAAGGACAAAATAAAAGGAGAGTTAGGCTTCACCGTCAACGTCGGCGTAGGCTCAAATAAATTATGCGCTAAAATGGCGAGCGACTTTGAAAAGCCCGACAAGGTGCATACGCTGTTTGAAAACGAAATACCGGACAAAATGTGGCGCTTGCCCGTGGGAGAGCTTATTTCCGTCGGCAGAAATACTGCGGCGAAGCTCGAAAAGTCTTATATAAGAACGATTGGAGATCTGGCGAGGCTCTCGCTTAAAAATATTCAGTCGATAGCGGGAAATAAATTCGGCGAACAGCTTTATTTCTATTCCAGAGGTATAGACGAGTCGCCGGTCGTCGACGTTCCGCCAAAGGCTAAGGGTTACAGTGTGGAAACCTCGTTTGAGGATAATATAATAACAAGGAAGCAGGCTCACAGGGCGCTGCTCTCCATAGCCGACAGCGTGGCCTTTCGCATTCGCGACGACGGGGCAAGGGCGTATTGCGTCGCCGTGAATATAAGGACAAACGATTTTAAAAATAAATCGCATCAAAGGCGGCTCGACAACGCCACCGATTTGACGAGCGAAATATACGATGTTTCACGGGCTTTGTTTGACGAATTGTGGGACGGAAATACTCCGCTCAGACTTATGGGCGTTTCACTGACAGACGTTACAAGAGATGGCGCCGAGCAGATTTCCCTGTTTTCAGGCTCCGATAAGAACAAGGATACAGAAAGAGTAATTGACAAAACGGTCGATAACCTGCGGAACAGATTCGGCACGGCGATCATTTCAAGGGGAGCGGGCATGGAAAACGCCTCGCGGATAGACAGAAAGCACAAGGCGCAGTTTGAAAACAACAGAAGGGATAAAGGCAAGGATAAAAAATAAAGAGGCAAGAGGTAATAAAATGATTTTATATATAGACGGAACGCTAAGACCGGAATCGAGAACAAGGGAGCTGGCGGAGCATCTCGCCGGTAAGCTCGGCGGCGAGCGCGAATATGTCAGGCTTTCACAGGAGAATATCCTGCCGATGGATTTTAACGCGCTCTCCGAAAGGGACAGATTATGCGCAAACGGCGATTTCGACGATCCCGCCTTTAAGTACGCAAGGCAGTTTGCAAACGCCGACGAGATAATAATCGCCGCGCCGTTTTGGAATCTGTCGTTTCCGTCCGTCGTTAAGGCTTATCTTGAAAGGGTCTGCGTTGTGGGGCTGACGTTTTGTTATTCGGAGCAGGGCGTACCCGTAGGTATGTGCAGGGCGAAAAAATTATATTACGTTACGACAGCGGGCGGAACGATAGCGGACGAGTCATTCGGATACGGATATGTCAGGACTTTGGCGACAGGAATGTTCGGAATAGGCGATACCGTGCTTATAAAGGCGGAAAATTTAGATGTTTTCGGGAGCGACGTACATAAGATAATATCCGAGGCAAAGGGAGAAATAGATAAATTATTTATTTGAGCGAGCTGCCTTGGGTTTTGTAAGGAAATAATATATGAAATACGAAAAGGATTCGTTCTTTACGAAGATAGAGAAAAAGTATAACTGGAAAATAAAAGGGGAACCTCTCCGTCTGAACGGCGGCTTTATACATAAGATGTATAGGCTCGACACGGGGCAGGGCGTTTATGCTATTAAGCGGCTGAATCCGTTTGTGATGCAGAGGAAAACGGCTATGGAAAATTATGCGCAGGCGGAACGGCTTGAGCTTTTATTGGAGCGGCAAGATGTTCCTATCCTTCCCGCGCTGTCTTTTCATGGAAGAAAGATGCAGGAAATAGACGGCGAATATTTCTATATCTTTGATTATTTTGAGGGAAAGCCCCTGAAAGCTGAGGAGATTTCCGAATATCATTGCAGGGAAATAGGAAAGGCTCTTGCCAAAATCCACAGCATAGACAAGCGCGTCGAGCGCAAAGATTATTCTGAAATGTCTGTTGATTGGGAGTTTTATATTGCCGAGATGAAAAAAGCCGATAAAAGATTGTATGCAATCTTGAAGGACGCTCTGCCGCTGATCATAGACAGTCAGAGCAGGGGAAACAGCGCGAGAAAGCGGCTGCCCGACGTTTTATCAATTTGCCACAATGATATGGACTATAAAAATGTCCTTTGGAGCGGGAGCGAGTATCGCATTATTGATTTGGAGTGTTTATCCTACGGCAATCCGTTTATGGAATTATTCGAGCTGGCGCTGTGCTGGTCGGGATATGAGAATTGCCGGCTTGATTTCCGACTGTTTCAGACCTTCTTGCGGCAATATAAAAGTGCAGGCGGCGATTTGCCGCCGGATTGGGAAACACTGTATGATTGCAATAACGGGAGATTGGAGTGGCTCGAGTATAATATTAAGCGCGTTTTGGGTATCGACTGCGGCGATGATGAAAGGGCGATAGGGATAGGGCAGGTCGAAGAAACCGTCAGGCACATAGTTTACTATTCACAGATGAAAAAGCAGATACTCGAACATTGTATTGTATGAGGATAGCAAAATAAAAACGGGCTGTTTTGGCAGTCCGTTTTTTGTATAAGCTCGGGCGGTAGGGCGTTCGGGCGGCGACGGCAAATTCCGCCGCCTGCGGCGGAATGTGCCGAAAAACACGGCGGGATACAAACTCGCCTCTGTCGGAAAAGCCTGCCCCGCCGTGTTTTTCCGCGCGGCTGCGCCGCGCAGGTCGCCGCCCGAACGCATATCCCGAAAATCAAAAATGAAATAATGTAATCGTGATATGCCGCGCGGCTTAATATGATTTAAAAAAATTTCAAATTCTCAGTCCCTTAGACTTTTTGCGCGCTTTCTTCCGAATATTATAACCGCAGCACCGTATGCGGCTGTTAAAACGCCCCCGATTATATAGCTCGCTATCCACGGCAGATTGAATCCGATCTCGGCGTTCAATATAAAGCTCGATATAATGAACATATAAAACATTCCGGGGATAAGCGACAAAAGAAACGGCTGCTTGTGCTTTATCATATAAATCGAAATCATGGCGAAGGCAAATACGGCGATAGTCTGATTTGCCCATGCAAAATACCGCCACAGTATATTAAAGCCGTCGGAGTTCATCTTTGAAAATACAAGCAGGGAGGCGACTACAAAAAATATTACGAGCGATACGAGCAAACGGTTTCGCTTTTTCGACTGATCTATGTGCAGCGCGTCTGAGGTCATAAGACGGAGCGACCTCAGAGCCGTGTCGCCCGATGTGATAGGCAGTATTATAACTCCGGCTATCGCGATTATACCGCCGATGGGACCCAGTAAATTAGTGGCGACGATGCCGACGACGTTTGTAGCCGGCGTGTCGGCTCCGGCAAGGCCGAGGTTCATAACTCCCATCGCCGCAGCCGCCCAAATCATGGCGATAAATCCCTCGAGTATCATCATGTTGTAGAACGTCATGCGCCCCTCTTTTTCGTGCGACATTGTGCGCGAGATCAGGGTCGACTGTGTGGAGTGAAAGCCCGAAACGATTCCGCAGGCGACGGTTACAAAGAATATCGGTATGAAATGAAGTCCCTTGGGGTGTACGCCGGAAACGCCGACGTTCCAAAGCTCGTCGAGCGGGTAGCCGTTTATAAACAAACCTATAAATACGCCTATTGCGGACAAAATGAGAATACCGCCGAAAATCGGATAGATTCTGCCTATGATTTTGTCAATGGGGAAGAGGGTCGCGATAATGTAATAAACAAAAATCGCGCCGTATACTATCCATATGATCGGGCTTGAAATGCCGTTGTCTGTATTTAATATCTGGGTGACGAATAAATCTCCGGGCGTGTATATGAAAACAGCGCCGACAAGCAGCATCAGAAGGCAGACAAAAATATTGTATATAAGATACATATGCTTGCCTATATACTTTCGTATGAGCGACGGCATTTGAGAGCCGTCGTTCCTGAGCGAGATCATTCCGCACATATAGTCGTGGAACGCTCCGCCGATAACACATCCTATCGGTATTGTAATAAATGCGATAGGTCCGAAAAGGATACCCTGTATCGGTCCGAGGATAGGGCCTGTCCCGGCGATATTCAAAAGCTGTATCAGGCTGTTTTTCCATTTCTTCATCGGAACGTAATCAACTCCGTCGTTCAGCCTTACGGCGGGAGTTTTTCTGTCGTCCGGCTTGAAGATTCGCTGACAAACGGCGCCGTAAGCCGTGCCGCCGATTATAAGCATCACTAAACCGATTATAAAAGTAATCATTTGCACTCCTCCTTGATTTTCCTGCATAGCCCGCGCGCGTTAAAAGACTGCTTTGCGGCTTTAACAGCAGGTATTTTAATAAATTAAATCATAAAAATTATATCAAAACGAACATCGAAAATCAATACTCAGAGGCGAAGCGCCGCCTCCGTCTTTGCTTTTTTAAAATATTTTTTACCGATGTCTATCTTGAACCGCAGTCAATGCTGCCGAGCGGCATTGACTGCTGCTCAATATTTTATTTTTTTGCAGGAGGAGCTTTGCTCCTCCTGCACCTCCACATTCTTGCACAAGGAATTTTGCTTAATTAAGGATTTATGTTTGCACATTAGTTTTGCTGATGTGAGGCAATACAATTGTTTTGTGCGAGAGCTTCGTTAAAAATGTTTATCGACAGTCCGAGGCGGAGCGCCGCACCCGTAATAAATCGCAACGAGTTGTTACTCTTTAACGTCGATTGATTTTTCCTTGCGATTAAACGCGATTATAGCGTCCATGTTGTCTATTACAAAATGCTGAGCGGCAATATCGTAAAAAACACTCTCGTATTGAACGCCGTATTGACTTGTGCGCTCCTCGGTGGTTATGCCGAGGTTTATTCCGGCGGCAGTCGGCCTTTTTACGGTCTTGTTCCTTACAATGTTCGTTGTAAGCATACCCGCCTCGACAAGCCAGTTCGTAATATACGTGGTTTTAAGCTGTTTGACGCTCGACGCGTCAATAAGCAAATTTATGCGCCTTACTATCTCGGAAACGTTTATCGGACGCTGTGAAAACTCAAAGCCGGCAAGCTGTTCGTGAGTAATTGTAAATTCGCCTTTGGCGGGAACGTCTATTTTGTACCGCCCTTTGCCGATGACTATTTGCTTTAATATATCGGACGCGTAAAACAAGCAGCGCGAGATCCTGACATTGTTTACAATATCGTTTTCACCGATCTCCTTGTCAGTCAGAGGGTCTATCCCTTTGGCGAGCTTTTCCAAATACATTTGCGCTCTGGCAATAGTTTCAATTTCTGTCATAAATATTCACACCGTCCTATTTTATGATATATTCAAGCTAAGTTTAGCATACAAAAAAGCCTTTGTCTATCCTTGCTCAGCGCAGTTTCTTTTGATATGGACAATTAAAACACAGTATGCTATCATAAAAATATAATAAGCTTGGCGACATCTGCGAGAGCTTCTAAGCCGTCAAATGCTTGAAAATGTTCGTCTTATTTTAATAAAAATAATGGAGGAGATCAAAATGGATAACGGATTAAATGTTCTGATGCTCAACGGCAGCCCGCGCGCAAACGGAAATACAACCGCCGCGCTGAGGGAGATGGAGAAAATCTTTTTAGAAAACGGCATAGCGACAGAGACAGTTCAGGTCGGGAATAAGGACATACGCGGATGTATAGCCTGCGGCTCCTGCTTTGAGAGCGGCAGGTGCGTGTTTGACGACGTTGTAAACGAGCTTGCGCCGAAATTCGAAAAGGCGGACGGGCTTGTAGTCGCCTCGCCGGTTTATTACGCGTCCGCAAACGCTACGCTGATAGCTTGTCTTGACAGGCTTTTTTACAGCACGAGCTTTGACAAGACCATGAAGGTTGGAGCGAGCGTCGTGTGCGCGCGCCGCGGAGGCTGTTCCGCGACGTTTGACGAGCTGAATAAGTATTTTACCATCGCCAATATGCCGATAGCGTCAAGCCAGTACTGGAACAGCGTTCACGGCAGGGAAAAGGGAGAGGCGAATTTAGACGCGGAGGGAATGCAGACTATGCGCGTCTTGGCGAGAAATATGTCGTTTTTGATAAAGAGCATCGCGCTCGGCAAGGAGCGCTTCGGTTTGCCCGAGGTTGAGGAATGGACTCCGACGCACTTTATCAGATGAGAAGGCATTTTTGATTTTGCGGATAAAGTACTGCACGAGGAATTTTTTGTAAAAATAAAACCCCTATGTCTGTTTTTATCGGCGTTGTTCGCCGTTCAGACATAGGGGATTTTTATTGCAGTGAGGCTTTGGGTGCGCCGCTTTGATTGCCGCGACAGCTTTGAGCGGGCGACAGAGTCCCGGGCGGCGACCCGCAGCTTCCCGCCTCCGGCGGGAAGCTGCCCGAAAAACGCGGCGGGGGTACGCTTTCTCCTTCTTAAAATCAAGCCCTGCCGCGCCGCTTTTTTCCGCGCGGCTGCCGCCGCGCGGGTCGCCGCCCGGACTGCGCCCAAAGCAATCACAGAGCGGGAAAACGACGCGGCGCATTATACCATACTCCAAATTAAAATCAACAGCGCTTATCCGACCGCCCTATATTCAAGCGAGTCCTCAAGCCCTAAAACATACTTCTGGATAAATATAGCGTTGACTATGGTCACGCTTTTGTAATAGTTGTAAACCAGAGCGTTATACTTTTGTATATCCTCAAGCTCAACAAGACCCAAGGCGTACTTCTGAGTCATAATAGCGTCGGAAAACGAAACCCTGCCGTCAAGGTTTACATCGCCGGTCTTAAAAATGCTGTAATCAAAAATATTGTCCTCCAAGTCGGGAGCTTCGCTGTCGAGATTTACAAACTTAAATCCGTTTTCATTTGCGTAACGCTCCGCCTCGGTCGATGAATAACCGTTTATCACATATTCCGGTAGCCTGATTTTGAGCTTAAAATCGTTGAAGCCGTTGCTGTATCCGAAAGCGCCCTCGCCGATCTCCTTAATGCTTTTGCCAAGACGTATTTTACTTATCGGAGAATTTATAAAGGCGTAATTCTCCACTGCCTCAACGGAGTCGGGAAGCTCTGTCAGGAGAAGCGAGCGGCAATTTGCAAACGCCGATTCTCCGATGCGTTTAATATTCTTGCCGAAGTCTATTTCTTCAAGCTCCAAACAGCCGTAGAACGCAGAATCGCCGATAGACGTAAGGCTGTCGGGCAAAACTGCACTTTTTAAATGTGTGCAGGAGGAAAAGGCGCATTGGCGAATCTCGGTGACGGACTCGGGTATAACTATGCTTTCTATGGGACAGCACGAGAACGCGCTCTCGCCGATGACAGAAATGTTTTTGCCAAATTCTATATTATGGAGATTAAAGCAGGTGATAAACGCGTTTGCGGGGATCTCCGTCAAGCCGTCGCCGAGGGAAACACTTTCGAGATTTGCAAAGGGATTGAAAAACCGCTCGGGTATATGGCGTATACTGTCGGGAATGGAAACGTACGTCACGCTGTCGTTATCCGCGCAGGAAAAATTATCCGATATCTCCGTTACGGGGCACGAGCCTATGCTTTCCGGTATTATCAGCTCGCTGCTGTCGCCGAAGTATTCCAGTATGGTGATTTTTTTGTTAAAGTCACAGCTGAAATGAAAGCCCTCAGGAGGTCTCTCCACATAATCGAGCGAAATATTTACCGTCTTTTCGCCGAGCGGTATCAGATACTTGTCGCCGTCCCTTGTTATTTCTGCATCATCAGACGCGACGGAGGATATGGTGCCGAGGAATGAAGTCATCTCGCATTTGTCGTCTGTAATAGTGATGCACGGCTTAAAATACGGAACCGAGTACGAGGGCTTCACCGTGACGGCAAAGGGATTTTCTTCATATGCGATTGCCGCGATACGTCCGACGCGCTCCATACCGCTGACGGCGTTGCCGGATACGGTTGAATTTATAACGCTGTTTGTGTTTGAAGCCAAGCCGGTTATGCCGCCGCAGCTTGCAAGCGAGAATATTTTTGAATTGATTACAGAGCAGTTGTCGACAATGCCGTCGTAAACCAAGCCGACTATCCCGCCCGCGTCGCTCGTCGAGCGCAATTCCGAATTTATCAAATGACAGTTGGATATTTTTCCGTTTCTCAATGTGCCGACGATGCTTCCGCAGCTGATGTATCCCTCGATTTTTGCCGAATCAATAGTCAGGTTTGAAACCGAGCCGCCGTCAATGTTGCCGAATATTCCGGTGGCGAACACGTTGTTATCCACATCTGATTTTGCTTGAAAAAATTTGATGTTTTTTATCACATGACCGTTGCCCTCAATATCGCCGCTAAAATCAACGCCGTTGAACATAGAGGTGAAGGTGAAGTCGTATCCCGCAAAGTCAAGATCGCTGTTGAAAACGATCCTTTTCGGCTGTTCGCACATAAGCGCGGAGATTGATTTTTTATAAAGCTCAATGAAATCCTCCTCGCTGTTTATGTAACAGGAATAATTGTTTATTTCCTTAAACGAAGTATTCAAAAGATAGCAGGCGTTGTTTACCTCATACTGTAAAGCGTCGGCGTTATCAAGCACGGCTTCGGCGTTTTCAAGCCTTTCCTTAAAACGCTCCGCGCATGAAGCGTCGAGTTCATCGCCTATCTTAACGGACTTAGCCTCGCTTACAAGCCGCTCAAGAGCGGACTTGTCGGTGCGCCTTTCGGCGTTTTGCGTATATGCCTTTATTGCGGCGTAGCCGTAAGGCGAGCCGCTCTCGGCGCAGTCAAACCATTGGCTGCCTTCCATGCCGCGGCCATCGTTTATGCCGTCATAGTAGTAGCATTTGCCCGGCTGATAATCCTTGCCGACTTCTAAATAATAATCCTTGGTCTGTATAGCAAAGAACGAGTTTGACGGATTGCGGTTTGTTATAACCACCGAAAAAATTTCTCCCTTGCTGAGAGCTACCGGCGCAGGCAGCTCCAGCGTGTGGATTCCGTTGAAATCTATCGAGCCTTCAAATTCGCTCAAAAGCCTTCCGTCGTCTGGAGAGGTATAGCCCTCCGAAAGCTCATAGACCGACGCGGTATAATCCATGGCGCTGCCGGTCGACAGGGATATTTGGGTAAGATATTCGTCGCCGTTTGCCGTAAATACGTTTGCGGCTCGCTCGGCGTTGCAATTAGCGTTGTCGGTGAATTGATTCTGATATATGTTGTCAAACTCGTCGGCGCTCTGCATGATAAATTGATAATAAATGAGATCCTTTGTTTCATAGGAGATCCAAAAATATCCGCCGTCGTTTTTACTTCCCCAGCCTTCTCCCCAGCTGTTTTTGCAAAGCCAGGCTCCGTCGCTTTGGGGCTTGCACGCCTCCAAAAAATTATCTCGGCTAAAGCTGTCGTCCCAACCGACTATTGTGACGGCGTGACTTTGAGTGAAAGTGCCGTCGTCCCCGCTCGAAATATCAAATCCGTTGTCGTAGTAGGCGGTATAATCGCCGTCCTCGTTATAATTTGAAGCGAAGGAGTGATAGTAGACGGCAAATGCGCCGTCCTTTATGATTTTGTCCTTTATAAGCTCAATATCCTTGTCGCCTATTGTGTTGAACTCTTTGAGCCGCTGCTCGGAATAGAACCTCAATTCGGGCGAGTATCCGAAGCCTAATTCGTTGTACGGCATAAGAGCTTCGGGATATGTTCCAAAGCCGCTTGTAAGCGACGAGGCTATCAGCGACAACGGTTCTCCCCGTTTGCCCTTGTAAGGATTTGTATTGTAATCGTTGTTGAGGGGAGAGGACGGGTCGTCGAGATTTGTGTGAATGTACCACGTCATACCGCCCTCGGAGATATCGAGGTCATTAATTTTTTCTCCGGCATAATCTTTGGCAAGCTCGGGCTGAGATAAGATATTGGATTCAATCGACGCAACCGAGGCGAAATCCCAGCACAGCCCTTCGGTGCCCTGATCGCGCACGGGCGTACACCTGTTTTCCTCACGCAGGTCAAAGCTTTCGGGCAAAGACTCGCTGTCAACGCTCACATCGTTGTTGAGAGTGTCAATGTCAATTTCGTTGCCGTTTTCATCTTGAAAGGCGGGAGTGTTGCTTTTAGACAATACGGGATAAAAAATCTTGCTTTCGTGCGGAGTGCTCTCCGCGGCGGCGCTGATTGGAGCCGCGACCGCGGCAGTTGATAACAGCGCAAATGATAAAACGAAAGATAAAGCCTTTTTTAACATTTTGCCACCACCTTAATGTGTTTCGATTATTGTTGATTGACGAATAAAGCCCCTGCCGTCAGCCGACAGTATTGCCGCCTAAGGAATCCTCCGCGCCCAAAACGTACTTCTGAATGAATATGGCGTTGGCGGTCGTCACATTGTTGTAATATGAGGAAACGTGAGCGTTGAATATCTGTATATCGTCAAGCTCAACAAGACCCAAGGCGTATTTCTGAGTCAGAATAGCGTCTAAAAACGAAATCTTGCCGTCAAGGCTTACGTCGCCGAGCTTGAAAATGCCGTAATCAAAAATGTTGTCCTCCAAATCGGGAGCTTCGCTGTCGAGATTTACAAACTTAAAGCCGTTTTCATTGGCGTAACGCTCCGCCTCGGTCGACGAATAGCCGTTTATTACATATTTCGGAATTTTTATGTTGTGCATATTTTCCATAAGTCCGTTCGTATAACCGAAGGCGTTTTCTCCGATTTTCTTAATGCTTTTGCCGAGAATCACCTTGCTTATCGAGGAATTTAAAAACGCGCATTTTTCTATCGCTTCAATCGAGTCGGGAAGCTCGGTCAATGGGAGAGAGGTGCAGCCGCAAAATGCAAATTCATCAATACGAGTTACAGCTTCGCCGAAGACTATTTCCTCAAGCGAGGAGCAGCCGTAGAACATTGAGTCGCTTATCGTGGTAAGAGCGTCCGGCAGAACCACCCTTTTCAAATCAAGACAGGCTGTAAAGGCGGCTTTTTTAATCTCCCTGACGGAATCCGGCAGAACTACCTCTTTGAGATTGGTGCAGGCAAACGCTCTTTCTCCGATAACGGAAATGTTTTTACCAAATTCTATCTCGCGAAGATTTAGGCAGGTTTCAAACGCGGATTCAGGGATTACCTCTATTCCGTCGCCGAGCGATACCTTTTCAAGATTATTAAATTTAATAAAGAAATAATTGGGCAGCCTTTTAATGCTGTCGGGTAAGGTTACGGATTTAACGCTGTCAGCGTAAATGCTTTCAAAATTACCAGCAATCGCGACTACCGGGCAGCCGCCGATGCTTTCCGGGAATACAAGCTCGGTGCAGTCGATGTTATAACCATATATCGTGATTTCCCGATTCAGATCGCAAACATAGTCGATATACTCCGGGTCCTCCTCCGCATAATTGACTTCAAGGCTTACAGCCCCGCTGCGAAACGGGAGCGTGTATTTATCGCCGTCCATTGTTATTTCCGAATCGTCGGAGGTAATTGAAGATATAGCTCCAAGGAAAGATGTTACCTCGCAGCCGTTATCCGTAACGGTTATGCACGGCTTAAAATTAGAGGACGAATATGGGGCGCTCACATTAAACGAATTTCCCGTGTCCCCTCTGCCTATAATGTAACCGGCGCTGTCCATTCCGACGACATTGTTGCCCGAAACCTGCGGAGAGATAAGGAAGCTTGCGTCGAAAATCGTACCGACTATTCCGCCCGAGAACAAAAGCGACTTGATCTCCGAGTTTTTAACCGAACAGCTGTCTATCACGGCGTCGTCTACAATTCCGACGATTCCTCCGGCTGTTTCATTCGATAAAATTTTTGAATTGATAATATGACAGTTGAATATCCGACCGCTGTTCATTTCGCCGACAATACCGCCGCTGTATAGCTTTCCTGTGACCTCGGCGGAGTCAATTGTCAAATTTGATATTTCAGCGTTGCTTACTTTGCCGAATAAACCTGAGTTGCAGTTATCGGACGAATCGAAATCGGCAGGCTTGAGTTTAATATTTTTGATTACATGGTTATTTCCCTCGACAGTGCCGTCGAAATATCTGTCTTTAAACAACGGCTCAAATTCAACGTCGTATTTTGAAAAATCAAGGTCGCAGTTAAAAAGGATTTTTTTCGGCTGCTCGTTCGTCGGGAGGGTGTTTGATTTTTCAATAAGCTCTATAAAGTCCTCCTCGCTGTTTATGCGGAAGGAATAGCTGTTTATTTCATTAACCGAGCTGCTTAAAAGGTAATACGCATTATTCACCTCGTACTGAAAAGCGTCGGCGTTATCAAGCACGGCTTTGGCGCTTTCGAGCCTTTCTTCAAACAGCTCCGCGACGGATTTGTCGATTTCACCGTCAGGCTGAATCGACTCAGCGGTATCCACAAGCCGCTCAAGCTCCGCGCTGTTCGCCTTGCGGTTGTTATTTTGTGTAAACGCCTTTATTTCGACATAGCCGTACATGCAGTCGTTGTCGGCGCAGTCGATCCACCGGCTGCCCTCCGATTCGTCATAGTAGTAGCATTTGCCCGGCTGATAATCCTTGCCGGTTTCCAAATAATATTCCTTTGTTTGAATTGAAAAGTAGGAGCTTGCGGGATCGCGGTTCGTTATGACTACCGAAAAAATCTCTCCTTTTGTCAATAAGACAGGCTCGGGCAAATCAATCGTGTGTATGCCGTAAAAATCAACCTTGCCGTCAAACTGCGCCAGAAGCTCTCCGTCGTCGGGCGCGGTGTATCCGTCCGAAAGCTCATAAATTGACGCTGTGTAATCCATGGCGCTGCCGGTTGACAGGGATATCTGAGTCAGGTATTCGCCGCCGTTTGCCGTAAATACATTTGCGGCTCTGTTGGCATTATAATTGGCGTTAAAGGTGAATTGGTTCTGATAAATATTGTCGTACGCCTCTCCGCCCTGAATTATGAATTGAGAAAAAAACAAATCCTTTGTTTCATAGGACATCCAAAAATATCCGTCGTTTTTTCCCCATCCTTCTCCCCAGCTGTTTTTGCAAAGCCAGGCGCCGTCGTTTTGGGGCTTACATTCCTCCGGAAAATTATCTCTGCTGAAGCCGTCGTCCCAACCGACTATTGCGACGGCGTGACCGCTCAGGTTATTATAATTTCCCGTATCATCAATGGCGGAGCCGGTGTTGTAGTATGTAGTATAATTCTCTCCGTAATTGTAATTCGAGTTAAACGATGAATAGCTTACGGCAACCGCTCCGTTTTTCATAATTTTATCCTTAACGAGGTCGATGTTGTCGCCCCCGATGAAGCTGAAATCCTTAAGGCGGTGCTCTGAATAAAATCTCAATGCGGCGGGATACCCGAGCGTTACGTCGCTGTAAGGCATAAGGCTTTCCGGATATGTTCCAAAGCCGCTTATAAGCGACGAGGCTATCAGCGCGGGCTGATCTCCTTGTTTGCCCTTGTCCGGGTCGGTATTATAATCATTGTTAAGGGGAGAGGACGGGTCGTCGAGGTTTGTGTGAATGTACCACGTCATACCGCCCTCGGAAATATCGAGGTCATTAATTTTTTCTCCGGCATAATCCTCGGCAAGCTCGGGCTGGGATAAGATATTGGACTCGATAGAGGCGACTGCGGCGAAATCCCAGCACAGCCCCTCGCTCATTTGATTGCGCACGGGCGTACACCTGTTTTCCTCACGCAGGTCAAACCTTTCGGGCAAAGACTCGCCGTCAACGCTCACATCGTTGTTTAGCGCGTCAATGTCAATTTCATTGCCGTTTTCATCCTGGAGGATAGGAGTGTTGCTTTTCGACAATACGGGATAAAAAATCTTGCTTTCGTGCGGAGGGTTCTCCGCGGCGGCGCTGATCGGAGCCGCGACTGCGGCAGTTGATAACAGCGCGAGTGATAAAACGAATGATAAAACTTTTTTTAACATTTTGCCACCAACCTTTATATGATAAAACGAATTATACCATATTGACCCGCCTTTTTTCAATCGCTCTGACGTGAAAGGCGTGTTTATAAGCATGAAAGAATGTGTTTTGAATGTTTTGAATTGCTAAGCAAGACCCCACGGCGGCGACCGCGTTTTTCACAGGCTCACTCGGGTGAATTTGAAAGCCTTGTTGTGCTAAAAAAGCCCTTGAACAGGCCTTTTTTAAGTGATATAATGGAGCTGAAATTTTATCGCTGCGGCAAATTAAAGCGTAGCAGAGAGGAGAAATCATATGAAACATAGGTTTATGAGGGTCGCCGTGAGCTTGCTCGCCGCAGTGCTCACTTTAGCGTATCCTCTGTCGGCGGTCGCCGTATCCGAGCCGGAGCCTGAACAGCTTGCGGAAAAGACGGAAAAAACGGAGAATACGGAAGGCGTATTTTCAAGCGGAGATAATTCGGACTTGATAGCGCCGATAAACGAGGACTTTATCGAATATTTTGAGAATCCGGACAGCCGCGGCGGAGCAGAGCCTTCTCCGCTCGATCTTGACTATCTTACGGACAGCTACGCCGACAGCAGTCTTGCGGCTCCCGAAGCGCTGCCCGAAAGCTATGACCTCAGGGATTACGGCAGGGTGACCAGAGTAAGAAATCAGGGCATGTACGGAACCTGCTGGGCGTTTGCGACGCTTGCATCCGCGGCGTCGAGCGTTTTGGAGCAGTTCCCCACAACTACGTTTGCTCCGGGTCATCTCGACTGGTTTTCGTTTGTAGGCGACGCCGAAGCTGAGATATATCAATATAGATATGATACGCTGCCGAATGAATCCGTATTTAATTTTGGAGGGAACAACACTACCGCAGTGGGCACTCTTTCGGCGTGGAAAGGCCCCGTAAGCTCGGAAACTTTGCCGTATAACACGATAACGGAATACGGCGAGGATTTTTCGTCGCTTGAGAATATGCGTTACGAAGCGGATTATCATCTTCAGGACGCATTCTTTCTTCCGGTAGATTCAAACGGAGGCATAGTCAATACTGAGGTTACGAAAAAGACCCTGATGGAATACGGCGGCTTGGCGATAGATTATTGCAGCGACGATAAATATTTTAACGAGGACACCTGCGCGCAATATTGCCCGTATTCTCTTACCGAAGTATTGCCCGATCACGAGGTGCTCATAGTGGGCTGGGACGATAATTACCCAAAAGAGAATTTTAAAGAGGAATACCGTCCGGAAAACGACGGCGCGTGGCTCATTCAGAATAGCTGGGGAACCGATTACAATAACCTCGGAGGATATTTTTGGCTCTCGTACGAGGATAAAACCATTTTCGAATCCGGCTGCTTAAGACTCGAGTCCGCGGACAACTATGCCGAAAACTATCAGCTTGATACGGGCGGCTGGCGAATGTCCGTGACAGGAGATAAAACTTTCAGCAATATGACGAGCAGCTACGCCGCAAATCTCTTTACGGCTAAGGACGACGAGCAGCTTGAGGCTGTTTCGTTCTACACAACGGACGCTGACGCTGAGTATCAGATAAGCGTATATACAAATCCAAAGGATAACGACCCGTCGTCCGGAGAGTTGGTTTATTCGGGCGAAAAGGGTACGGAGCCTTATGCGGGCTATCATACCGCAGAGCTTGACAGCGCGGTAGAGCTTGAAAAGGGCGAGGCCTTTGCCGTTGTTATAAAGCTCACAAATCCCAAATACATTTATCCGATAGCCCTGAATACATCATATACCTTCCCAAGAGTGGACAAGCTTGAATATTCCGGCGCTCGCGGCAGGAGCTTCGTCAGCGGCGACGGCGAAAGCTGGACGGACGCGGTTGATTACTCATATTATCTAATTGACGGCGGCACGTATTTGCATACTATCGTCAGCAACGTCTGCATAAAGGCGTTTACGAATCCAATCCCGTCGGACGGGGAGGCTGTTTCAAACATTCGCTTTTCGCTCTTAGAGGGACCGGTCGCCCTCGGCTCAAAGCTCACCTTGGAGGGCGCGGATACGATAATGTACCAAATCGACGACGGCGAGGCGATGACATACAACGGCGGCGTAACAATAGACAAGCCGTGTACCGTTACGGCGTGGGGCGTTAAAGACGGCAAGAGCGGAAACCGGGTGAGCCGTACATATACACAAGCGACGGGTCAGCTTAATTATCTCACGCTCAAGCGCAACGGAGTGATAGAAAACGTTGAAATAG
>CANPZK010000031.1 GCA_947588875.1 uncultured Clostridia bacterium | reverse complement strand
TTTCAATTAAACCGAGTTTGCCGTTAGTCTCTGTATGCTCCGACTGAATTTTTCTGGCGATTTCCTCAACCTCGCTTTTTACCGACGTGTCGCCCGAACAGTGGAATGAAATAATAGCGACGAACCTCACCGGCTGCTACAATTACTGCCGAGCCGTTTTGCCGCATATGATAAGACGGCACAGCGGCTGCATAATAAACATAAGCTCCATGTGGGGGCAAATCGGCGCGAGCTGCGAGGTCGCGTATTCTGCGGCAAAGGCGGGCGTTATCGGCTTGACAAAGGCGCTCGCAAAGGAGGTTTCGCTGAGCGGCATAAGGGTGAACGCGATAGCTCCCGGGGTGATAAAAACCGATATGCTTGGGGAGTATGACGAGGAGGAGCTTGAGGCTCTGCGCAGGGAAACTCCAATTCAGCGGCTCGGCTCTCCGGAGGATATAGCGAACGCCGCAGTATTTTTGGCAGGCGAGCGCGCTTCGTTTATAACGGGTCAGGTGCTCGGCGTGAACGGCGGCTTTGTAATTTGATTTAAATAGCTTGGGCGAGGCACGCGCTTTTTTGCCCAAAGAATTATTTTCGGTTTAAAATTGCGCTGTAAGAAAAACGCATGAAAACACACATTTTGACAGACCAAGCCCCCAAATCTCACTCGAGATTTGGGGGTTTTAGACATGGCTAATCATTTGAAATATACGCAATATGCTTTTAAAGCATATCTCCGCCGTTGCAGTCAGGCTCCTCAAGCTCGCCCGTCAGGGAGTATATTACCCACTCGGCTATGTTCACGGCATGGTCGCCTATCCTTTCAAAATATTTGTCGACAAGAACAAGGTCGAGAGCGGGCTCAGAGGAGTATTCGCCGGACTTTACTCCGTCGGCAAGCCTTTCTCTTATTTCGACAAAGAGGGTATCCACTTTGTCGCCCATATCAATGACCTTTTTCGCAAGGTTAATATCTCGGTTCACAAATGCGACAATTCCCTTGTTTACCATATCTACCGTGGCTTCGGCAAGAGCAGAAAATCCGCCTATCTCAACACTGAGCCTGCCTGCTTCCCTGTATGCGGCAATTTCAGCTATATCGTCCGCATAATCGCCTATTCTTTCGAGGTCGGTGACCATTTTCAGCACGGCGGAGATAAACCTCAGATCTCCGGCGACCGGTTGGTTGTGCATTATGAGCCTGACGCACAGGGACTCTATATCCTTTTCCTTGCGGTTTATCAAAGCCTCGCTCTTTTCAACCTGCTTTATCTTATCTTCTCCTCCCTCAAGCAGAGCCTTTGTGCCGTTTGATACCGAGCTTTCAACAAGCGCGCTCATTTCTATCATACGATTGTTCAGCTCCTCAAGCTGCAAATCGTAATATTCTCTCATCAGCCGAACCTCCCCGTTATATATTTCTCCGTGTCCTTGTCCTTCGGGTTTGAGAACACGGTGTTTGTGTCGTCAAATTCCTTCATCTCTCCGAGCAGAAAGAACGCTGTGTAATCAGCGATTCTAAGCGCCTGCTGCATATTGTGAGTGACCATAATAATCGTGTATTCGTCCTTCAAATTTAAGCAAAGCTCCTCAATCCTTCCCGTTGAGATGGGGTCGAGAGCGGAGGTCGCTTCGTCCATGAGCAGAACCTCCGGCTTTACGGCGAGAGCCCTCGCTATGCACAGCCTCTGCTGCTGTCCTCCGGATAGCCCGAGCGCGCTCCTTTTGAGCCTGTCCTTTAGCTCGTCCCATATAGCCGCGCTGCGCAGAGAGCTTTCCACTATCTCATCGAGCTTTGATTTGCTCCTCACCCCGTGAGTTCGAGGTCCGTAGGCTATGTTGTCGTAAATGCTCATCGGAAACGGGTTCGCCTTCTGAAATACCATTCCAACTCTTTTTCTCAGTATGTTCACGTCCATATTTCCGTAAATGTCCTCGCCGTCAAGCTTTATTTCTCCCGTTATTTTGCAGCCCTCAACAAGGTCGTTCATTCTGTTCAAGGACTTTAAAAGCGTCGATTTTCCACAGCCCGAAGGTCCGATAAACGCCGTTATCTTATTTCGAGGCATATCAAGATTTATATTTTTGAGCGCATGAAAAGCGCCGTAATACAAATTCATATTTTTAATAGAAAACTTATTCATTTTTCACCTTATCCTTTTGCCGCTTATTTTTTTTGCGATAAAGCTCGAGAGCGTGTTTATTGCGAGCACAAGCACAAGCAGCACTACCGCTGTGCCCCACGCCTGATTTGTGTGCAGACCCTCGTTCGCGAGCATATACATATGTATTGCCAAAGACCTGCCGGAGGACATAAGTCCCTTTGCGTAACCCGTGACAGAGCCGGACGTGTATATCAGCGCGGCTGTTTCTCCTACTATTCTGCCTGTCGCAAGGATTATTCCGGCGAGAATACCGGGTACCGCGCTTGGAAGAATAGTCCTGACTATTGTCCGCAGCCTTCCGGCTCCGAGTCCGAAGCTGCCCTCTCGGTAGGAATCCGGAACGGCTATCATTGCCTCCTCGGTGGTTCTTATGATGGTCGGCAGCACCATAATGGCGAGCGTTATCGCTCCGGCAAGTATAGAATATCCCCAGTGCAGAGCCGTGACAAAGCAGAGCATACCGAATAGACCGTATACTATCGACGGAATACCCGAGAGTGTTTCCGTCATGGCGCGGATAATCTTAACAAGTCGGCTGCCCCTTTTTGCGTATTCGGCAAGATATACAGCCGCCCCGATTCCGAGCGGTACGGCTATAACGAGAGTCAGCAGGATTATAATTACCGTGTTGATTATCGCCGGCGTGCAGGACACGTTGTCGCTGTTGTATTCGAGCGCGAATAAATCGGGGGTAAGATTCGGCACGCCCATTATTAATATGTAAACTATCAAAAATACGAGAGCCGCAACGGAGAGCGCTGCCGATATAATGACGAGCAAAAGCATAACCAGCGAGAGCGGTTTCCTTTTATACTCGCGCATACGGTCGGCAAAGGCAGCGCCGTTTATCGCCTTTATCTCGGAAGCTTTGGTTTTGTCAGCCATTTTTCTCACCTCTGCTCTTTATCGCCTGCATTGAAAGCGTGATTATGAGTATGAATACGAACAGGACGACCCCTGTCGCTATAAGCGCCGAGCGATGAAGTCCGGTTGCATAGCCCATCTCCATAACGATATTGGCGGTCAGCGTCCTTACTCCCTGTGTGAGCGAGGTCGGAATGTTGACTTGATTGCCCGCGACGAGTATTACAGCCATAGTTTCGCCTATCGCGCGGCCTATGCCGAGAACAACTCCTGCCAGAACTCCGGATTTTGCGGCCGGCAGAACAGCTCTGAAAACGCTGCGCTCTCTTGTTGCGCCGAGTGCGAGAGAGCCCTCGTAATAGCTCTCGGGAACGGCTCTTATCGCCGCCTCTGCGGTGCCTATTATCGTTGGGAGTATCATAATGCCCAAAACTATCGAAGCCGCAAGCAGGCTGGAGCCGTCGCCGCCGAAGCTATCGCGCACAAACGGAACTATTACCATAAGTCCGAAAAAGCCGTAGACGATGGACGGTATTCCCGCCAAAAGCTCTGTCGCGGGCTTTATGATTTTGTAAAGCGCAGGCGGGCAGAAGCGGGCGAGAAAAACAGCGGTTAGCAGTCCTATCGGCACGCCTATGATAACCGCTCCGCCCGTGACGTAAATGCTGCCGATTATCATTGGAAATATTCCGTAGCTCGCCGGTACGTTTGTGGGCGCCCATTTTTGACCGCCCACAAAATCGAAGAAGCCTATCTCTCCAATTGCGGGAACGCCGTTTATAAGAAGGAACACGCATATCAGCACTACCGCCGCTATGCTCGTTATAGCCGTGAGGAAGAAAACTCCCCTCATCAGCGTTTCCTTTATTTTTCCGGAGCTCATTCTATCACTCCGCTCCACTCGGTAGTTTCACCCGTGAATATGCTCTTTATCTGCTCGAGAGTGAGATCGCTTACCGTGTTCGAGTTGTTTACGATAACCGCGATCCCGTCCTTCGCTATAACCGTCGATTTCAGGGCGTCCGCCTCTTCGTCCTTCAGCTCGCGCGACGCCATGCCTATGTCGCAGGTTCCCTCCATCGCGGCCGCCATACCGGATGATGAGTCGGTAGTGAGAAGCTCTATCTCCGCGCCGGAGTTTATAGCCTTGTATGCCTCAACGAGCTTTTCCATAACAGGCGATACGGAAGAAGAGCCGGACACCGTGATTTTTCCGTTCGGCATTTTGCTTTTAAACGCCGGATTTTCAGATGTTGAAACATAGCCCTCTTTGGTTACTACCGCCTGACCGTCGCTGCTTAAAATGAAGTCGACAAAGTCCTCGGCTACGCCCTTGAGCTCCTTATAGGCGATATTGAACGGGCGGCTGATTTTGTAATCGCCGGATTTAACATTGTCCGCAGTCGCTTCAACGCCATCGACATTTACCGACTTTACGGAATCGTTGAGCGAGCCCAACGATATATAGCCTACCGCCGCGTCGTTGCCCTTCACGTTTGTTATGACCGCCTCGGTGCTGTTTACGGTTACCGCGCCGGAATATGTGTTGTCGCTCTCGTTTTCCCCGTTCTTTTCGAGAACGCCCGTCAGCTCAACAAACGCGTCTCTTGTGCCGGAGCCGGATTCGCGGGTGATGACGGATATGGTTTTTGCGGTATCGAAAGCACCGGATTGCCGGTCGCTTGAAGCCGATGAGCCCGACGTTGACGAGCCGCCGCAGCCGGCGAACGCGGACGTCAGTATAAACGCCGCCGTTGTGATTGCCAATATGCCTGATGATTTTTTCATTTTTTATCTCCTCTTTCAAAATTGATTTTAGCTCCGCAGACTTTCGGAACCGATTATCAATATAGACCTGCTTTGTAAAAATAAAGGGCTTGCGGCGGTAAAAGCCTTGTAAAATAACTTTCCAAATTAAAGCTCCTCCTGCATAATATTGGACGGCTCGGGAACTATTTATAAAAAGGGGATTTGATATATGTTAAGGCTCAGAAAACGACAGACAGTGAGAATAATCAGCTTTGCCGCCGCGGTTTTGGTGCTGATAAGCGCGGCGTGCGTTTCCGGCTTTTTAATAGCGAGCAGATACCGCTCGACGATAGAGCACGGCTATCAGATGGCTCTTTCCGAATTGTCGGATTATATGACGAGCATACGCTCGGCGCTCGAAAAGGGGCTGTACTCGAATACCAACACGTCAAGACTGTCGCTCGCGGCAAAGCTGTCGAGCGACTGCACGGGGGCGAAGTCGGCTCTTGAGCGGCTGCCGGTGTCGGCGGACGAGGCGCAGCAGCTACAAAAGTTTTTGTCGCAGACGGGCGACTTCTCAGCCGGTATGATAAATTCCGCAGCGAGGGGATATGAGTTCTCGGCGCAGAGCAGGAGCAGCCTTGAGGCTCTGTCGGAATACGCGGACAGGGTCGCGCCGATAGTCGAGGACCTCTCGGCCCGCTACGGCGACGGGGAGTCGGCGCTCGGCGTTGACGAGAGCATAGACGGCGGAGCCTCGGTCAACGCCCGCCGCGAGTTCGTTCTCGACGCGGATTTCAGCGAGATAAACGAGAGCTTCTCGAGCTATCCTACCCTAATTTACGACGGCCCCTTTGCCGACAGCACCCTGAACCGCGAGAGTATATATCTTGAGGGCGCCGCCGAGTGCGAACAGTCCGACGCGAGAGCAAGGGCGGCGGAGTTCCTCTCGGTGGGGGAGGAGTCGCTAAAGCCGCTTGAGCCGATAGAGGGCAGACTGCCCGCCTACGCCTTTTCGTTCGGCGAGAGCGGATATATAACCGTCACGCGCAGGGGCTGCCGCGTGCTGGAGATGAGCGAGAGCCACGGCGATATAGCGGCAAGGCTTGAATATAGCTCCGCGCTCGAGCGCGCCGCCGATTTTCTCGAAAAGCAGGGCTACAAAAATATGAGGGAGAGCTATTACGCAATAAACAACAACGTGTGCGTTATTAATTTCGCCTATGTTCAGGACGAGGTCATTTGTTATCCGGATTTAATAAAGGTCGGCGTGTCGCTTGAGGACGGGAGGATACTCTCGTACAGCGCGGAAAATTATCTCATGAACCACTGTGTCAGACGGGTGCAGCCGTATCTCTCGCCCGCCTCTGCCCGACTCAGCCTCAGCCCGTATCTGACCGCCGGAGAGCCGCGCCTTGCGGTAGTCCCGACCGAGGGCGGGTACGAGTATCTTTGCTATGAGTTCGTGTGCAAGGGCGTGGACGACGAGGATATTCTCGTTTATATCAACTGCGAAACGGGGCTTGAGGAGCAGATACTGATACTTTTGAAGTCCGAAAACGGAGAGCTGACGGTGTGATTTTCGGCTGCCGCCGGCGTGCCATTGTCGGTTTGAGAGGGAGGACAGTGGCGGGCGGCGACCGCGAATTTCCGCCCCCGTGGGCGGAAATTCGCCGAAAAACGCGGCGGGAAGATTTTTCGGGCAGGGGCAGGGGTTCGGCGCGCCGCGTTTTTGCGCGCGGCCGCAGGCCGCGCGGGTCGCCGCCCGCCCAACTGCGCCGAAAACGCACAGTGAAAACGAGCCGAACGGCAGCCGATGCAAAGCCTGTTACCCCGGTTTACGAACATAGTCAAAACGTGATTTCGTAAAAACATGGAAGAAAAATCACACAGCCGCTTTTCTATTTTCTGCCTATGTGCTATAATTAACTAAAATATTATGCAAAGGAGAATCGCAATGGATAAGTATGTATGCGAGCCGTGCGGCTGGACATATGATCCGGCAGAGGGCTGCGAGGAGCAGGGCATAGCTCCCGGAACAGCGTTTGAGGATCTTCCGGACGACTTTGTCTGCCCGATATGCGGGGCGGGCAAGGAAGAGTTCACAAAGGAATAAGCCCGATAAGGCGCCGACAGGCAATTTTGTTTTTCGGCGCCCGCAGCAGCCTTCGGCTCCGTTCAGGCGGAGGCTCCGGGGGCTGCTTTTTATACTGTCCCGCGTTTAAGACTCCGACGGATTTTAAAATATAAAAATTTGGTAAATTTATCAAAAAATCAATCGGCAGATACTTGCACAAAGGCAGGATATGGTATAAAATTATAAGGTAAATGTTAATTTATTCACAAACCAAAAGTGGATAAATAATGCACATAGAAAGGATGTATTTTTCAATGAATTTTTTAAGCAAGGTATCCGTTGACGACATCAACGTAAACGGAAAAAGAGTACTCGTGCGCTGCGACTTCAATGTTCCCCTCAAGGACGGAGTAATCACAAACGACAACAGAATCCAGGCGGCTCTTCCGACTATAAAGAAGCTCATCTCGGACGGCGGCAAGGTAATACTCTGCTCTCATCTCGGCAAGCCGAAGAACGGCCCGGAGGAAAAATTCTCCCTCGCTCCGGTAGCGGTAAGACTCTCCGAGCTGCTCGGTCAGAACGTAGTATTCGCGAACGACGACGAGGTAGTCGGCGAAAACTCAAAGGCGGCTGTTGCCGCTATGAATAACGGCGACGTAGTTTTGCTCCAGAACACGCGCTTCAGAAAAGAGGAGACAAAGAACCTCGAGCCGTTCAGCTCGGAGCTTGCCTCCCTCGCGGACGTATATGTAATGGACGCGTTCGGCAGCGCCCACAGAGCGCACTGCTCCACCGCAGGCGTAACGGACCACATCAAGGATACGGCGGTAGGCTATCTCATGCAGAAGGAGATAACCTACCTCGGCAACGCCGTTGAAACGCCGGTAAGACCGTTTGTGGCTATCCTCGGCGGCGCAAAGGTTGCGGATAAGCTCAACGTAATTTCAAACCTTCTCGAAAAGTGCGACACGCTCATCATAGGCGGCGGTATGGCTTACACCTTCTTAAAGGCAAAGGGCTACGAAACAGGCACGTCGCTTGTTGACGATACAAAGGTTGACTACTGCAAGGAAATGATGGATAAGGCGGAGAGCCTCGGCAAGAAGCTCCTGCTCCCGATAGACACGACGATAGCCGCTAACTTCCCCGAGCCGATCGACGCCGAGATCGCAGTTGAGAACGTACCGTCGGACGCTATTCCGGCTGATAAGATGGGACTTGACATCGGCACCGAAACGGCTAAGCTCTATGCCGACGCGGTTAAGTCCGCGAAGACCGTCGTATGGAACGGTCCTATGGGCGTATTTGAGAACCCGATTCTCGCAAAAGGCACCATCGCCGTTGCGCAGGCTCTTGCGGACACAGACGCAACGACTATAATCGGCGGCGGCGACAGCGCGGCGGCTGTTATCCAGCTCGGCTTTGCCGATAAGATGAGCCACATCTCAACGGGCGGCGGCGCGTCGCTTGAGTATCTTGAGGGCAAGGTTCTCCCGGGAATCGCCTGCATAGCCGACAAGAAATAATTACGACAGAAAAACGGGCTGTCGCGTTACCCCGCTTTTACCCTGTGCGGCGACGGACCGGTTCGGGCGGCGACCGGCACATTCCCGCCTCCGGCGGGAATGTGCAAAAAACGCGGCGGAAGAATTTTTCAGGCAGGGGCAGACCCTCTGCGCGCCGCGTTTTTCCGCGCGGCTGCGCCGCGCCGGTCGCCGCCCGAACCGTAAATACCAATCAAAGGCAGTCGGAAAGCACAGGCGCGACAGCCCTCGCCCTGACGCGCGTACATACAGGAAAACGAGAAAACAAAAAAGCGCGGAGCTTAAGATAAGCAAAATCAGGGGGATAAAATTATAAAAGCAAAAAAGTAAAAGCAAAAAAGCAAGCAAGAAGCAAAAATTACGCACCGAAAGGAAGAACTAATAATGAATAAGGCTGTAAGAAAGGCAGTAATTGCCGGAAACTGGAAAATGAATAAGACCCCGAAGGAGGCAAAGGAGCTTCTTAGCGCGGTTGCTCCCCTCGTAAAGGAGGCGGACTGCGAGGTTATCGCGTGCGTGCCGTTTGTGGATTTGCAGACAGCCATTGAAACTACCGACGGTACGAATATAAAGATAGGCGCTGAGAACTGCCACTGGGCGGAGAGCGGCGCTTTCACAGGTGAAATTTCAGCTCCGATGCTCAAGGAGATGGGCGTAGAGTATGTAGTGCTCGGCCACAGCGAAAGAAGACAGTATTTCGGAGAAACCGACGAAACCGTAAACAAGAGAACAAAGGCGGCGCTCAGAGCGGGACTTAAACCAATCGTCTGCGTCGGCGAGCTTCTCTGGGAGAGGGAGTGCAATATCACCGAGGAGGTAATAGCCCGTCAGATAAAGCTCGACCTTTGGGACGTTTCAGCGGAGGAGCTTAAAAATATAATAATCGCTTACGAGCCGGTATGGGCTATCGGCACGGGCAAAACCGCCACAGCGGAGCAGGCGGAGGAGGTCTGCGCGTTTATCCGCGCGACTCTCGCAAAGCTGTACGACCCAGCCGCAGCGGAGGCTGTTACAATTCAGTACGGCGGCTCAATGAACGACGGCAACGCCGACGAGCTTCTCGGCAAGACGAACGTAGACGGCGGACTTATCGGTGGAGCCTCTCTCGTTGCGGAAAAATTTGCGGCTATCGTAAAGGCGGCAAGCAAATAATCAAGAGAAAACGGAGATAATAAAAATGACAAAAGAGCAAGTTGCAAAGAAGATTTACGAGCTTTCACACATAACGGGCGAGTTCCTGCTCCGCTCGGGACAGATCTCGAACGAGTATTTTGACAAATACCTCTTTGAGGCGGACCCCGAAACGCTCAGCGAAATAGCAAAGATAATGTCGGATCTCATTCCTGAGGGAACCGAGGTCATCGCAGGACTTGAAATGGGCGGAATACCGGTTGTAACGGCAATCTCCCTCAATACGGGAATGCCAGCGGCGTTCGTCAGAAAAAAGGCGAAGGAATACGGAACCTGCAAGCTCGCGGAGGGAGCCGACGTCGAGGGCAAAAAGGTGCTGATTATCGAGGACGTCGTTACGACGGGCGGAGCGATAATCGACGGCGTGAGGGAGCTGAGAAAGAAGGGCGCTGTTGTTGAGAATGTTTTGTGCGTTATCCAAAGGGCGGACAAGGCGACGGATATACTCGCGGCGGAGGATTTAAAGCTTATCCCCGCGTTCACAATGGATTACATCAAGGCGCAAGTTTAAGGAGAATGAGAAGATGAAAAAACCCGTAGCATTGATAATAATGGACGGCTTCGGAAACGGCGAAAAAAACCGAGGCAACGCGATATACGACGCAAAAAAGCCGAATCTTGACAGACTGTTTTCCGAAAACCCGCTCACGGAGATAGGCGCAAGCGGACTCGACGTAGGTCTTCCCGACGGACAGATGGGAAACAGCGAGGTAGGACACACAAATATAGGCGCAGGCAGGATAGTGTATCAGGAGCTGACGAGAATAACCAAGGCGGTCAAGGACGGCGACTTCTTTGAAAATCCCGAATTTGCCAAAGCGGTAAAGAACGTAAAGGACAACGACTCGGCGCTTCACCTCTTCGGACTGCTTTCCGACGGCGGCGTTCACAGCCACAACACGCACCTGTACGCGCTTTTGGAGCTTGCCAAAAAGAACGGACTTGAAAAGGTGTACGTCCACGCGTTCCTCGACGGCCGTGACGTTCCGCCGAGCAGCGGAGCTGATTATGTTGCCGATTGCCAAAGCAAGATGGACGAGATAGGCGTGGGAAAAATAGCGACGGTTATGGGGCGCTATTACGCAATGGACAGAGATAACCGCTGGGAGAGAGTCGAAAAGGCGTACTCCGCCATGGTGTACGGTGAGGGCGTAAAGGCTGACGACGCGGTCGAGGCGGTCAGGGAGTCGTATAAAAACGAAGTGACCGACGAATTTGTTATCCCGACGGTGTGCGAGGAAAACGCAGCGATCGGCGCAAACGATTCGGTGATATTTTTCAATTTCCGTCCGGACAGAGCCAGAGAGATAACGCGCTGCTTTGTCGACCCCGACTTTTCCGGCTTTGAGAGGAAAAAGGGCTTCTTCCCGCTCACTTACGTTTGTATGACGCAGTACGACGCTACAATGCCGAACGTCGAGGTCGCCTTCAAGCCTCAGTCGCTCAAGAATACAATGGGCGAGTACATCTCGGATAAGGGAATGACTCAGCTTAGAATCGCCGAGACAGAAAAGTACGCTCACGTTACGTTTTTCTATAACGGCGGCGTAGAAAAGACCTATCCCGGGGAGGACAGAGTTCTCGTAAATTCCCCGAAGGTGGCGACATATGATATGCAGCCCGAGATGAGCGCATATGAGGTGGCTGATAAATGCGTCGAGCGCATTTTGAGCGGCGAGTACGATATGATAATCCTCAACTTCGCAAACTGCGATATGGTAGGTCACACCGGAGTGCTTGACGCCGCTGTAAAGGCGGTCGAGGCGGTAGACGAGTGCGTAGGCAGGGTAACGGACGCCGTTGCGAAAATGGGCGGCGTATCGCTTATAACGGCGGACCACGGCAACGCCGATAAGATGATAGACGCCGACGGCGAGCCGTTCACGGCGCACACGACGAACCTTGTCCCGTTCTGCGTGGTAGGGTATCCCTGCAAGCTGCGTTCGGGCGGCGTTCTTGCAGACATAGCTCCGACAATGCTGAAAATAATGGGTCTTTCCCAGCCGGCGGAGATGACCGGCAAGAGCATAATAGAATAAAAAAAGGCGGCGGCTTTGCGATTGCAGAGCCGCCTCGTTTTAATAAAGCCGATTGTCCGCCGAAATCAGGTCTATCGGCAGGCAAAGGAGCAGAGGCTTTCCCGAAAAATAAAATGCTGAGAATAAAATGCTTAGAATCAGCGCGGCTGCGGATTAATAGCCGCGTTGACAAAGCGCCGCTTCGACAGTTTGGCGGCTTTGCGGTATAAGTGTAAAATCGCAGAAATTAGCTGAAATTAAATAAATTTCAGAAATTTTGCTTTTTTTCTCTCTTGCTCTTTATATTTTCAGGAAAATAATGTATAATATATTGGTAAATCCCAAAAGGGAAAAGAATTAGAAAACGGAGTGATAAAAATGCCATTGGTAAACGCAAAGGAAATGCTCACCAAAGCAAAGGAAGGCCACTATGCGGTCGGTCAGTTTAACATCAACAATCTTGAGTGGACAAAGGCTATTCTGCTCACAGCGCAGGAGCTCGGCTCGCCCGTAATTCTCGGTGTTTCCGAGGGCGCGGGAAAATATATGTGCGGCTACAAGACCGTAGTAGGTATGGTAAACGGTATGCTTGAAGAGCTCAACATCACGGTTCCCGTAGCGCTTCATCTTGACCACGGTTCATATGAGGGCGCGAAGGCTTGCATAGAGGCAGGTTTCAGCTCGATCATGTTCGACGGCTCGCATTACCCGATCGACGAGAATGTTGCAAAGACCAAGGAGCTTGTTGCTATCTGCAACGAAAAGGGCCTTTCGATTGAGGCTGAGGTAGGCTCTATCGGCGGCGAAGAGGACGGCGTTGTAGGTATGGGCGAGTGCGCCGACCCCAAGGAGTGTAAAATGATTGCTGATCTCGGAGTTACTATGCTCGCCGCGGGCATTGGCAACATTCACGGCAAATATCCCGAGAACTGGCCGGGACTCAGCTTTGAAACGCTCGACGCTGTTCAGCAGCTCACCGGAAAGATGCCCCTCGTTCTTCACGGCGGTACGGGAATACCGGCTGATATGATAAAGAAGGCGATAAGCCTCGGCGTTTCAAAGATAAACGTAAACACAGAGTGCCAGCTCGCTTTTGCCGCCGCGACAAGAGAGTATATCGAGGCAGGCAAGGACCAGCAGGGCAAGGGATTTGACCCGAGAAAGCTCCTCGCTCCCGGCTTTGAGGCTATCAAGGCGACCGTAAAGGAAAAGATGGAGCTGTTCGGCTCGGTAGGCAAGGCTTAATCGAGATTTAAACGGCGGCGTTTGCCGCTTAAAGCGAAGGCTGTATTATATGTTAAAGGAAAGCGTTTCCCACGTTTGCGGGAAACGCTTTTTTTCAGTTTCTCAGTTTCATTATTATTTTTTCACTGATTATATAATTATCAATAGTGCGAAGCGACTCAGAGGCAGGTGCGCCGCAGAGGGAGCTGCCGCAGTATTGGCTTTACGGATTTGAGCGGGAGAAGGGGTTCGGGCGGCGACCGCACATTTCCGCCTGCGGCGGAAATGTGCCGAAAAACGCGGCGGCGGGGCAGGGCTGCCGTTTGCGCGCAAAAAATCCTGCGCCGCCGCGTTTTTCCGCGCGGCGCACGCCGCGCGGGTCGCCGCCCGACCCGCCTTATCAAGCACAAAGCAAAAACAGGAGAATGCGGCAGCATCAGCGAGCTGCAAAAGCAATACCCCGCGCAAAAGAAAAAGGCTCCCATATGCTAAGCATACGAAAGCCGTTTGAACTGACATCTGATTATCAGTCGATCTCAACCATAACCTTTGTGTTGTTTCTGATTGCCGCGCTGCGTGCGATGGTGCGGATAGCCTTGGCGATTCTGCCCTGTTTACCGATGATTCTTCCCATGTCGTCCTCAGCAACGTGAATGTGATAAACAATAACGCCCTCTTCATTCGGCTCGTCCTTGTCAACACTAACCTGTGACGGATCCTCAACAAGACCCTGTGCGATAACTTTAAGCAAATCCTGCATAAAAGCTTCTCCTTTCAATTAATTATTCGATGATATTGTTTTTCTTTAAAAGAGCCTTAACGGTGTCGGTGGGCTGAGCGCCCTTTTTGATCCAGTCCTTTACCTTTTCGCCGTCAACCTTAAGCTCTATCGGCTCCTTTACCGGATTGTAGTAACCAACCTCCTCGATAAAGCGCCCGTCCCTCGGGTATCTTGAATCCGCTACTACTATGCGGTAGAACGGAGATTTTTTTGCACCCATGCGGCGGAGTCTGATTTTAACTGCCATTTTATTCACCTCCAAATCCAGTGATTTTATATCTTCACCAAATATCTTTATTTGTCACAAGCCGGTCGCAAGGTCTGCTCAGAAAAGCCTGCCAAGCCATGCCCCGATTTAAAGATTTGGCTGAATACCTGTTTACATTCCCATAGGGTTCATCGGGCCGCCAAGACCGGGAAGTCCGCCCTTGAACATTCTCCTCTTCTTGCCCTTGCCGTTGAACTGCTTCATCATCTTCTGCATCTGTTCAAACTGCTTTATAAGACGGTTTACGTCCTCGACCTTCATTCCGCAGCCCGAAGCAATCCTCTTTTTGCGCGAGGCGTTCATAATATCCGGCTTTTCGCGCTCCTCGCGGGTCATAGACAGGATTATAGCTGCGTTTCTGTCCATGATCCTGTCGTCTATATCAATGTCGTCGAGCTGTTTCGATATGCCGGGCAGCTTCGAGAGTATGCCCTTTATGGGTCCCATTTTCTTGATTTGCATAAACTGGTCGAGCAAATCGTTGTAGTCGAATTTGTTTTTCGCCATCTTCGCGGCGAGCTCCTCAGCCTTTTTCTGGTCGAGCTTGCTCTCGGCTTCCTCTATAAGAGTGAGAACGTCGCCCATGCCGAGTATGCGGCTCGCCATTCTGTCAGGGTGGAAAACCTCAAGGTCGCTGAGCTTTTCGCCGGTTCCGGCATACTTTATCGGCTTGCCCGTGACGGCTCTTACCGACAGAGCCGCGCCGCCTCTTGTGTCGCCGTCGAGCTTTGTCAGTATCACGCCGGAAATTTCAAGCAAATCGTTAAAGCTCTTAGCCACGTTTACGGCGTCCTGACCGGTCATCGCGTCAACTACGAGGAAAATCTCGTTTGGCTCGACCTCTCTCTTTATATTTTCAAGCTCCTTCATCAGAGCCTCGTCTATGTGAAGTCGTCCGGCGGTGTCGAGGATAACGATGTCGTTGCCGTAATCCCTCGCGTGTCTGACCGCTTCCCTTGCAATTTTCACGGGATTTTCCGTTCCCATTTCAAAAACGGTCGCTCCAGCCTTTGAGCCGACCACCTTTAGCTGTTCGATAGCCGCGGGGCGGTAAACGTCGCAGGCGGCGAGCAGGGGTCTGTGTCCCTGACCCTTGAGCATCATCGCGAGCTTTCCGGCGTGGGTTGTTTTTCCCGAGCCTTGAAGTCCGCAGAGCATTATAACCGTAGGCGGCTTCGGCGCGGTCTGGAGCTTTGACTGCTGACCGCCCATTAGCTCGGTTAGCTCCTCGTTTACGATTTTTACCACCATCTGCGCGGGAGTCAGGCTCTCCATAACGTCCGAGCCGACCGCCCTCTCTGTCACCTTAGCGGTGAAATCCTTGGCTACCTTGTAGTTTACGTCCGCCTCAAGAAGCGCAAGGCGAACCTCGCGCATGGCTTCCTTAACATCGCCTTCGGTCAGCTTGCCCTTTGAACGCAGCTTTTTAAACGCGTTGCTCAGCTTTTCAGACAATCCTTCAAATGCCAAGAAAATCATCCCTTCATCATTGTTTTTCAAGCAGGGCGTTTGCGGCGTCTATGACCTCCGCCGCCCTTGTCCGTATATTCTCGCTGTCGCTAAGCTCGGAAATCTCTGCGCCGAGGCGCTTTATCCTCTCAAGTCCGCTCATCATTCCCTCAAAGCGGCTGTAAAGACCGAGCTTTTTCTCCATGTCCAGTAAGGCGCTCTCCGTGCGCTTGATTATATCGCGCACCGCCTGACGGGTTATATTCATTTCCTGCGCTATTTCGGCAAGAGAGCAGTCGGCGTTGTAATAGCACTCGACCGCCGTCCTCTGCTTTTCGGATAGCAGCTCGCCGTAAAAATCGAGCAGGAGAGAGATTTTGTAGTCCTTTTCCATAGCATATCCGCCCTGCTGTAAAGTTTTTTTCTTTACACCTGTGTTATTGTACTATATCCGCGACCGATTGTCAACACAAAATTTATTTTTTCCGAACCGAGCCGTCGTAAGCGTTCATATATGAACTATGTTCGTCATTATTCCTTTGTCCGTTATGTCTATTATCCCGTAGCTCGACATCCAGCCGTGAATACTGCCGGGATTCATAATGTATAAGCCGTCCTCATACTCGTTGAGCGCGTTGTGCGTGTGCCCGAACAGAAGAATGTCGGTTCCCCTGCGCCGCGCCTCGTTCTTTATCATGGAATATCCGCTCTTTACGCTGTAAGCGTGTCCGTGCGTACACATGATTTTCTTGCCGCCGAGAGTTATTGTTTCCTCCACCGGCAGAGTTGAGCCCCAGTCGCAGTTTCCCTTGACGCTGTAAACCGCCTTGTCGGGAAAGTCGCGGCGAAGATTTTCCGACTCCCGCTCTCCGTCGCCGCAGTGTATTATGACCTCCGCGTCCATGTGCGCGAGCACAGCGTTCCTCACCGAGTTATAGTCGCCGTGCGAATCCGAGATAACCAAAATTCTCAAGGCTACGCCTCCTTATCACATCTTAAAAGCAAAGCAGTATTTAAGCCCGCCGAAATCAGGCTAACCGGCAGGCGGAATATTCATCATTATTCTACTATACAAATGAAAAAAATCAAGCGTTAATTTGTCAAAAATTTCCTTAATATAAGCGGTGATTATTGCTGCCTGTTTACGCCCGCGCCTGATTTGCATATTATCCTTGCCCGGCAAATAAATTGCGCGCCGTTATTTTTTTCAATCTCCGCTCATATACATTTGTTGAAGTTCTATTTTCAGGTGGTGTTTTTTTGAATAATAACAACAATTTTGACGAATTGCTCAGACGCGCCGGCGAAAGCATGGGAACATCTCCGGATAAGCTCGAACAGGCGGCAAAAAACGGCAAGCTCGGCGGCTTGCTTAAGGGTATGGACAAAAACACGCTTGCACAGGTTGAAAAAATACTGAAGGACAGGGAACAGACGGAAAAAATACTTAATTCGCCGCAGGCGCAGGAGCTGATGAAAAAGCTGAAAAAGAAAAGAGGGAGCGACTAAGTGGACGATTTTTCCGACCAAATATCAAAGATATTGAGCGACCCGCAGGCGATGGAGCAAATCAAGAGTATGGCGGGAATGCTCGGCGCACAGCAGAGCCAAGAGCCGCCGCAGCCGCCTCCCCAGCCGCAGTACGGCTCCGGAAACGGCGGCAATATGATCTCGCCGGAGATGCTCGGCGCGATGAGCAAAATAATGCCGCTTTTGTCCGAGTACAAAAGGGAGGATAACGGCACGCGGCTTTTGGCTGCTCTGCGCCCGTTTTTGAGCCGCGACAAGCAAAAGAAGCTCGACGAGGCGACGAGAATGCTCCAAATGATGCGCTTTTTGCCAATGATAACGAAGCTCGGCGGAATGGGGTGATATTATGCCGCAGAATATCAGCGACCCGATGCAGCGCGAGGCTGTAAGGCGAATGCAGGAGCTGCACGGCAGGGCTGCGAAAAGGCAGCCGGAAAGACAGCCGGAGAACAAGGAAAACGGCAGGGAGGAAGGGACGAAGGAAAACGGCGGGAGCGCGTCCGAGGGCGGTCTTGTCGGCGGAGGCGATATCGAGCCGAAGCCGCCGCAAGGTGAAAAGCCCTTTTCGTCGGGCGCTTTTCCGGCGGAGCTGAAGAATCTGCTTGAGGACCGCGACCAGAGCCTTATACTGATACTGATAATCCTCCTTATGGGGGAGCAGAGCGATACCAGCCTGCTTATGGCTCTCGTGTATTTGATTTTGTGAGGCTCGCTTTGGGGGCGGCTGCGGTTTGCACGCTCACAGTTGTTGCGGAGCGGAGGGAGCCGGGCGGCGACCGTTCCGCGCCTCCGGCGCGGAACCGAAAAACGCGGCGGCGGGGGAGGTAATCTGCGCTTTCCGGCAAATCCCTGCCCCCGCCGCGTTTTTCCGCGTGGCTGCGCCGCGCGGGTCGCCGCCCGAAGCATACCGCTCCCGCACAAAGCGTAAACAAGCCGCCGCAAGCCGCCGTAAATTTTTTTAAATATTCACGCCTTGGTAATTTATTTTCCCCGAAAATGTGTTATAATATAAAAAATAAATTATCGGAGGAAGAATAATGAAAAGAAAAATAATAGCCGTGCTGCTCGGCGGGCTTATGCTCGCGGGACTGTTCGCGGGCTGTTCAAACACGGATAGCGGCTCCGAGTCATCGGATAAACAAAGCCAGACGGAGAGCGAGAGCTACGACCTTTCGGACGAGATGAAAAAGATGACCGATCAGCTCACAAAGACAAACGACTCGGCGAGTATCGACCTTGACACTCTCAACAGCTTTTTCTCGTCCGTAGCAAAGGCGAAGTACACGGTGCGCGGAGTGGCGTCGAATTACAACTGTAGCGAGTACAACGGCTACACAATAGCAATGGTAACGCTGACAAACAACGACGTCAAATACATGGTGAGCCTTGCGGAGAAGGACAAGGAGATAAAGGACGGAGAATACTTAGAGGTTCAGGGCGTTCTCGGAACCGGCATATCGGCTGATATGCAGCAGGGATACGCGACGTTTTCGCTTTCAAAGGCGGAGATAACGGACCGCGGCGACGCGGTAAAGGCAAAGATGAAATAAATTGCATATTCCCGCGCTCCGAGCGCGGGATTTTCAGTATGACGGGCATACCAATGCTCTGTGGTGAAAGTCCACCGAGACGTAGTTACCGACGAACTCAAAAGCGA
>CANPZK010000030.1 GCA_947588875.1 uncultured Clostridia bacterium | reverse complement strand
GGCCAATCGTCTAATATGCTTTTAAATCAAATTTTTGTCGCTTAATATTTGTGGACATTTTAGCTTGCAATTTAGATTTTGGAAAAAAAGGAAAAATAAAGCTTGATTTGGGAATAACGATGTGTTATAATAATTTAGCTTGTGAAATCCGTTACCTGCTTCAACGGGATTCAACAGCCCGATCTTTGATCGAGATATTGAAACGGACAGTCCTCTGCATATGCAAGAATGTCTTAAAAACAGGAGGAAAAATACTATGTCAGAAGCACTGAAAAAAATCGCGGCAGACTCGATGAAGAACGAGGTACCGCAGTTTGAAATCGGAGACACTGTTAAAATCAGCGTCAACATTCGCGAGGGCGAAAGAGAAAGAATCCAGATGTTTGAGGGAACCGTTATCGCCAAAAAGGGCAGCGGCGTTGCCGAGACCTTTACCGTAAGGAGAGTATCATACGGCGTAGGCGTTGAGAGAGTGTTCCCGCTTCACTCGCCTAACGTAAAGGACGTTCAGGTGATAAGACGCGGTAAGGTTCGCAGGAGCAAGCTCTATTATCTCCGCGACAGAGTCGGTAAGGCCGCAAAGGTTAAAGAGCAAATACGCTGACGGCGTGATAAGGGACTGTTATGTCCCTTTTTTGCTATAACGCAGGTACTTCAGCCGTTAAAGGCGGCGGGCGCGTTAGGGCTTTTCATACGTCGGTTTGCCGAAGCGATAACAGCGCGGCTGTCGCGTCCGTACATTCAGACTGCGGCGAGGCGTTAGGGTGTTCGGGCGGCGACCGGCGCGGCTACGCCGCGCGGAAAACGCGGCGGGGCGGGGACCCCGCCCCGAGCCGGCTGCCTTCCGCGCCGCGTTTTTGTAAATTTCCGCCGGAGGCGGAAATTTACCGGTCGCCGCCCGAACATACCGCGATTAGCGCACACAGTAAAAACGGGCAGCCGCGACAGCCGCTGTACCCTTATTTCAATATGATATTTGCAGGAAAAAATTCATCTTGATTCCTGCGGAGGTGAAAATATATGGCAGATAATCCGGATAATAAAACAAAAAATAACGCCGACGCCGCAAGCGTCGAAAACAGCGATAAAGAGAATAAATCCTCGCTTCGCGAGGGCGCCAGAGTCGTCCTTTTTGAACTCGCGCCGTCAATTTTAGGCTCCATGCTCTTGGTAGTCCTGCTCCTGACGTTCGTGTTCAGACTGGTAAACGTCGACGGAAGCTCAATGATGGATACCCTCTACGACAGCGACAAAATGATAGTCACCAACTTCCTCTATGAGCCACAAGACGGCGACATCGTCGTTATAAGCCACGGCGAGCAGTACGCCACCCCGCTTGTAAAGAGAGTTATCGCGACGGAGGGACAGACGGTTAAGATCGACTACGAAAAAAATCAGCTGACCGTGGACGGAGTCGTTATCGACGAGCCGTATGTAAAAGAGGCAATGCTCGATCTGCCCGGAATTTACGACCTTGACATACCCGACGTAATACCGGAGGGAAAGGTTTTCGTAATGGGCGACAACCGCAACCACTCCCTCGACAGCAGATCGCAGAAAATCGGACTGATAAACAAAACCGATATAATCGGCAAGGCGCAGTTTATTGTTTGGCCGCCCAGCCGGTTTGAATATTTATATTAAACAGCTTCGGGCGTACAGAAAAGTACGCCCTGATTTTTTGGAGGATAAAAATGGCGGATAAACAGAATATACAATGGTTTCCGGGGCATATGACAAAGGCGATAAGAAAAATAAAGGAAAGCCTGAGAATGGTCGATATGGTCGCGGAGATAGTTGACGCAAGACTGCCGAACAGCAGCCGGAACCCGGATATCGACAGGCTCATAAAAAGCAAGCCGCGCATACTGCTGCTGAATAAGAGCGATATGGCAAATCCCAACGTCACAAAAATGTGGGTGAAATACTTTAAATCAAAAAATATAACGGCAGTTCCCGTTGACTGCAAAAGCGGCAGGGGAGTAAACCGAATTATGCCGACGGTCATGGAGATAATGAAGCCTCGGCTTGAAAAGTGGCAGGAGAGCGGAATGACCGGCAGAAGCATAAAGATAATGGTGGTCGGCATACCGAACGTCGGCAAATCCTCGCTGATAAACAAGCTCGCGGGCAAAACGCGCGCAAGAGCGGAGGACAGACCGGGCGTTACGCGCGGCAATCAGTGGTACACGCTTGAGGACAATATCGAGCTGCTCGATACCCCGGGCGTGCTGTGGCCGAAATTCGACGACCCCGAAGTCGGCGAAAAGCTCGCCTTTTCGGGCGCGGTAAAGGATCAGATACTCGATATAGAGCTTTTGGCGGTAAGACTGCTCGAGGTGCTTGCAAAATCTCAGAATCAGCAGTTTATAGAGAGATTTAAGCTGCAAAACGAGGATTTGTCCGAATACACTCCGTATGAGCTGTTGGAGCTTATCGGCAAAAAGCGCGGAATGCTCGTCTCCGGCGGAGAAATCGACACGGAGCGAGCCGCAAACGTGCTAATAGACGAATACAGAGGAGGAAAGCTCGGCAGAGTAAGCCTTGAGCTTCCGCCGAGGGAGTAAAGCTATGGATTGGTTAGAATACGAAAACAAGGTAATATCAAGCGGATATAATTGCGTGTGCGGAGTTGACGAGGCGGGCAGAGGACCGCTCGCGGGGCCGGTGTGCGCGGCGGCGGTTATCTTGCCCAAGGATACGATAATAGAGGGCGTGAACGACTCAAAAAAGCTCACCGAAAGAAAAAGAGAGCAGCTTTTTGATGTTATAACCGAAACGGCTCTCGCATATTCTGTTGCATGGGCGAGCGTTGAGGAAATAGAGCGGATAAATATACTCAACGCCGCTATGCTCGCGATGAAAAGGGCGGTGGAGGGATTAAGCCTCAAAGCCGACTTTGCACTCATTGACGGCAACAAAACGCCGGATCTCAGTATCCCCGCATTTCCGATAGTCAAGGGCGACGCGCTGTCTATGTCGATAGCCTCGGCCTCAATACTCGCAAAGGTCAGCCGTGACAGACTTATGTATGAATACGACAGCCGCTACCCCGAGTATTGCTTTGCCAAGCACAAGGGCTACGGCACAAAGCTGCACCGCGAAAAAATACTGGAGTACGGCCCCTGCGAAATACACAGACCGTCCTTCCTGAAAAAGCTGCTCGACAAAAAGAAATGAGCAAAGACGTAAGGGCGGCGGGCAAAGCCGGAGAGGAAAGGGCTAAAAATTATCTTGCCAAAAACGGCTACGAAATAATAGACTCGAATTACCACAGCCGCTATGGGGAGATAGACATAATAGCCCGCAAGAAAAATATAATAGCCTTTGTAGAGGTAAAGGCGAGGAAAATCAATTCCATAGTTAAGCCGCTCGAAGCGGTGACAAAAGAAAAGATGAAAAAGCTCCTTATGACCGCGCAGGTGTATATAGAAAAAAACGACGTTAAATTACAGCCGAGGTTCGACGTGTGCGAGGTCACCCTATATGAGGACGGCAGCGTCAGGGTGACAAATTATATCAAGAACGCCTTTATTCAGGAGGACGACCATGCGATATTTTGACCTTCACTGCGACACGCTTTACAGAGCGGTAACAGAAAACAGCTCTCTCAACGACAAGAGCTTTCACCTTTATACTGACGCGGCGAGTCAATTTGCAAAATGGACGCAGTGCTTTGCAATATGGATCCGCGACGACATACCGTTTGACAAAACGCGGGAAATTTTTTACAGCGCCGTTAAAAAGCTGAAGCGAGATACCGAAAAATACGGATTCGAGCTTTACCGAACCGGCGACGAAATGAGCGACAGGACGGCTGTTTTCACGGTGGAGGGCGGCAGGCTCATCGGAAGCGACCTCAATATGATAAGCGAGCTTGCCGAAAACAACGTTAAGATACTCACGCTGACGTGGAACGGCGACAATAATATAGCGTGCGGGGCGCACACCGAAAACGATACGGGGCTTAAGGAGTTCGGGAAGCAGGCGCTTATAGAGCTTGAAAGGAAGAAAATAATAGCGGACGTTTCCCACCTGAGCGACAAATCGTTTTACGACGTAGCCTGCCGCGCCGAAGCGCCGTTTATAGCCTCCCATTCAAATTCGAGGAATATATGCAAAAACAAGAGGAACCTGACGGACGAACAGTTTAAAATCATAAGGGACAGGGGCGGCATAGTCGGAATCAATTTTCACAGATATTTTTTAGAGGAGAGCGGAGAGGCGGACATAAGCGACGTACTGCGGCACTGCGAGTATTTTCTCTCCCTCGGCGGCGAGAATACTCTGGCGATAGGCAGCGACTTCGACGGATCAATGATGCCGCGCGGCATAAACTCTGTTGAGTCCATACCGAAATTATACGAGCTTTTCCTCAGGGAAAACTATTCCGAGAGCCTGCTCAATAAGCTCTTTTATTCAAACGCGGCTAATTTTTTTGAAACCTTTGACAATAGGGACATTTTGTTATAGAATATAGTGTAACTTGCTGTAAAGCCGCAGTTTTACTGCGTTTTAGCGAAAGGATGATAAATTGTGAAGTATAACAGCACTACAAATAAGAGCGTCTGCGTTTCGGCGGCTCAGGCTATCGCCCGGGGTATATCCTCCGACGGCGGGCTTTTCGTCCCGAGCAAGCTCCCAAGCTATTCCTCCGACGATTTGGCGGAGCTTTTAAAGCTCGATTATCGCGGAAGAGCCAAGAAAATACTCGGCGATTATCTTGAGGACTTCACCAAGGCGGAGATAGACGAGTGCGTTGACAAGGCGTACACGGCGGAAAAATTCGGCGGAGAAAATCCGGCGCCGGTTGTCCGCTGCACAAACGGCGGAGTGAATATGAACATACTCGAGCTTTGGCACGGCCCCACCTGCGCGTTCAAGGATATGGCGCTGCAAATACTTCCGCATTTGCTTACAAAGTCGCTCAAAAAGACCTCGAGCGGCAAGGAGGCGGTCATACTCGTCGCCACGTCGGGCGATACGGGCAAGGCGGCTCTCGAGGGCTTCAGGGACGTTGACGGAACTAAGATAATAGTTTTTTATCCCGTAAACGGCGTAAGCCCGATGCAAAAGCACCAGATGAATACTCAGCTCGGAGAAAACGTAAACGTCTGCGCCATAGAGGGCAACTTTGACGACGCGCAAACAGGGGTGAAAAGCATTTTCACAACGTCGGATATTATAGACGAGCTCGATAAAAACAATATGCTGTTCTCCAGCGCGAACTCCATAAACTGGGGCAGACTGCTCCCGCAGATAGTTTATTATTTCTCCGCGTATTGCGACGTTGTAAACAGCGGCAGGATAAAAATGGGCGACAGCGTGAACGTATGCGTTCCAACGGGAAACTTCGGCAACATACTCGCGTCCTACTACGCGATGAAGATGGGGCTTCCCGTAAAGAAATTCATCTGCGCCTCAAACGCAAACAACGTGCTAACCGATTTTATAAATTCGGGAGAATACAATAAAAACAGGGAGTTTTACACGACTATCTCGCCGTCAATGGATATTCTCGTGTCGAGCAATCTCGAAAGACTGCTGTATCACCTATCCGGCGAGGACGACGTTCGCACAAAGCAGTGGATGACCGCGCTTAAATCCGACGGCAGCTACACCGTCGGCGAAGATGTAAAGAGCGGCGTGTCAAGCCTTTTCTACGGCGGCTGCTGCGACGACGCTCAGACAAAGAATACAATAGAGAAGATGTTTAAAGAGTCGTCCTACCTTTGCGACACGCACACGGCGGTGGCGGTAAACGTATATCAAAAATACGTCGAGGAAACAGGCGATAATACAGAAGCTATCGTCGTTTCCACCGCAAGCCCCTATAAATTCTCAAAATCGGTGCTTGAGGCGGTCGGCGATAAAGACTCCATGCCTGAAAGCGAATTCGATATGGTCGACGAGCTGAATAAGCTCACGGGAATGCCGGTTCCGGCTCCGCTTGCGGCGCTCAGAAACAGAGAGGTAAGATTCAGCGGCGTTATATCGGCGGACGATATGCCCGCGTACGTTTTAAAGACGCTCGGTATCGGCTGATGTCACTTTACGCAATAGCGGATCTGCATCTTTCCCTCGGCGCGGACAAGCCGATGGATATTTTCAGCGGCTGGAGCGGATACGTCGAAAGGCTCGAAAAAAATTGGAGAAGGCTCGTAACCGACGACGATACCGTTGTCATAGGCGGGGACGTGTCGTGGGCGATGAAGCTGGAGGAAACGTACGAGGACTTCAAATTCATCGACTCTCTGCCCGGCAGGAAAATCCTCATAAAGGGGAATCACGATTATTGGTGGCAGACGAAAAAGAAAATGGACGAATATATCAAAAATAATTCGTTTGATACGCTGTCCATACTCTTTAACAACGCCTTTGAATACGGCGGCTATTCAATATGCGGCACCCGCGGCTGGTTCCTCGAGGAGGGCTCGGGCGACAAAAAGGTGCTAAACCGCGAGGCGGGCAGGCTCAAAGCCTCGATAGAAGCCGCGATAAAGCTCGGCAGAGAGCCGGTGGCGTTTCTCCACTATCCGCCCGTGTATCAGGGCAAGGAGTGCGAGGAGCTGTTCTCGATATTGCTCGAGTACGGCGTAAAAAAATGCTACTACGGTCATATCCACGGGAAAAACTCGTTTAAATATGCCGTTTGCGGAGAGTACAGGGGAGTGGAAATGCAACTTATTTCCTGCGATTATCTCGATTTTACTCCCAAGCTCGTCCGCTGAAAAATTTATAAAATATTTACATATAAAACTATGGTAATATTTTACCGTTTGTGTTATAATAATTTTTACACTGTTATGATGGAGGAATTGTAAAATGAGTTTGAAATCGACAAAAGAGGTAGAAACAAATCGTCATGAGCTTGAGGTTCAGGTCGACGGAGAAACTTTTCAGAAGGCTATAAACAGCGTATTCCGCAAAAAATCAAAAAATATAAATGTTCCGGGCTTTCGCAAGGGCAAAGCTCCGAGGAGCATAATCGAAAAGCTCTACGGCAAAGAGGTGTTCTATGAGGACGCAATGCAGGAGCTTTATCCCGAGGCTCTGGAGTCTGCTGCGGAGGAGGCGGGACTCGTAATAATCAACGATAAAATCGACCTCGACGTTGTTGAGGCGGGCGACGACGGCTTCACCTTCAAGGCTACCGTGACCGTAAAGCCCACGGTCGAGATAAACGATTATAAGGGCATAGAGGTCGCCGCAAAATCCACCGAGGTGACCGACGAGATACTCGACAAGGAGATTGAAGCGGTAAGGGAGCGCAACAGCCGCCTTGTAACCGTTGAGGACAGAGCCGTTCAGGACGGCGACATAGCCGTTATAGATTTCGAGGGCTTTGTCGACGGGGTCGCGTTTGAGGGCGGCAAGGCTGAAAGCTACAACCTTAAAATCGGCAGCGGCAGCTTTATCCCCGGATTTGAGGAGCAGATAATCGGCCACAGCACCGATGATGAATTTACAATAAACGTAAAATTCCCCGAGGAGTATCAGGTAGACGAGCTAAAGGGCAAGGACGCGGAGTTCAAAATCGTTCTGCATGAGATCAAGGAGCGCCAGCTTCCGGACTTTGACGAGGATTTTGTCAAGGACGTCAGCGAAAAGGAAACTATCGAGGAGTATAAGGACGAGCTGAGAGAGGAAGCTGCCGAAAGACTCAAAAAGGAGTCGGACAACGATATAGAGAACCAGCTTACGGATAAGCTCATCGAGCTTCTCCGGGGCGAGATTCCCGAGGCTATGTATAATAACGAAGTAAACGATATGCTCAGAGAATTTGATATGCGTCTGCGCCAGCAGGGAATGGATATCAGTACATATATGCAGTACACCGGCATGAATGCGGAAACGCTCGCCGACAATTACAGAGAGCAGGCTGAAAAGAGAGTAAAGCTGCGCCTTGCGCTTGAAAAAATAGCCGAAAAGGAAGAGATCTCCCCGTCTGAGGAGGATATCGAAGCCGAGTACGCAAAGCTCGCGGATATGTATAAGATGGACGTTGAAAACGTAAAGAAGGCTATTTCGGCAGAGGCGCTTTCAAAGGACCTCTCGGTTGAAAAGGCGATGCAGCTTGTAAAGGATAACGCAAAAATTTCCTGATTTTTGAATAATTGACGTAATTTACGACTATCCTTAACTGCGCATATATTTTAAGAAAGGGATTGATTATAATGAGTTTAGTACCCTATGTTGTAGAACAGGACGGCAGAGGAGAGCGTTCATACGACATTTTCTCCCGCCTTTTAAAGGACAGAATAGTAATGCTCAACGACGAGGTGAACAGCGCTACCGCAAGCCTTGTTGTGGCTCAGCTTTTATTCCTTGAGGGACAGGATCCGTCAAAGGATATTTCGCTTTATATAAACAGCCCGGGCGGAAGCGTTACCGACGGACTTGCGATATTTGACACAATGAATTACATCAAGTGCGACGTATCCACGATATGTATGGGTATGGCGGCGAGCATGGGCGCGTTTCTGCTCGCGGCGGGCGCAAAGGGCAAAAGGCTTGCGCTGCCGAACGCGGACATAATGATACATCAGCCGAGCGGCGGAGCAAAGGGACAGGCGACGGATATAATGATTCACGCCGACCACATTCAGCAGACCAAGAAAAAGCTGAATACGATACTTGCCGAAAAGACAGGCCAGCCCTACGACGTAATAGCGAGGGATACCGAAAGGGATAATTTTATGACTGCTCAGCAGGCGCTTGAATACGGCTTGATAGACAAGGTTATCGAAAACAGATAAACTAAGTGTAAATTAGGATAGGAGCTTAATTTCTATGGCGAACAAAGACGACTCAAGCAGAGAGAGAAATATTCACTGTTCTTTTTGCGGAAAGCCTCAGGAGCTTGCCGGAAGACTTGTTGCGGGCAACGGCGTGTATATTTGCGACGAATGTATAGAGCTTTGCAACAGCATACTCCAGGACGAAAAGGCTGCCAGGAACGCCAAGAAGAAAAAGAAGAATATTGATTTTGAGAATTTGCTTAAACCTGAAGAAATTAAAGCAAAGCTCGACGAATATGTTATCGGTCAGGACAAGGCGAAAATCACGCTCAGCGTCGCCGTTTACAACCACTATAAGAGAATATCTCACGATTCGGACGACGTAGATTTTGTCAAGAGCAATGTTTTAATGCTCGGCCCCACCGGCACGGGAAAAACGTATCTTGCGCAGACGCTTGCAAAGATACTCGACGTTCCGTTTGCAATAGCGGACGCGACGACTCTTACCCAGGCGGGATATGTCGGCGAGGACGTTGAGAATATACTTTTAAGGCTCATTCAGGCGGCCGATATGGATGTTGAAAGAGCCGAAAAGGGAATCATATATATAGACGAGGTGGATAAAATTTCGAGGAAATCCGAAAACCCGTCTATAACGCGCGACGTGAGCGGAGAGGGAGTACAGCAGGCGCTGCTTAAAATACTTGAGGGCACGGTGTCGAACGTGCCTCCGCAGGGCGGCAGAAAGCACCCCCAGCAGGAGTTTTTACAGATAAACACAAAAAACATTCTCTTTATCTGCGGCGGAGCCTTCGACGGTCTTGAAAAGGTGGTCGAAAAGCGAACCGGCGGCTCAAGCCTCGGCTTTGGCGCCGACGTTATGACTAAGCGCGAGCTGGACGAAACCTCGTGGATGGACGAGGTAATATCGCACGACCTTGTTAAATTCGGACTTATTCCCGAGCTTGTCGGAAGACTGCCGGTGATAACCGCGTTAAACGGACTCGACAAGAAATCGCTCGTCAGAATATTGACCGAGCCGAAGAACGCGCTCGCAAAGCAGTACCAGCGCCTTTTCGCGCTCGACGACGTTCAGCTTGTTTTTGAGGACGAGGCTCTTGAAGCAATCGCGGACAAGGCGATTGAGGAAAAAACGGGAGCGAGAGGACTGCGCTCTATTTTAGAGAATACGCTAAGAGATCTCATGTTTAAGGTGCCGTCCGACTCAACGATAGAAAAGGTGATAATATCAGCCGAAACCGTGAAAAATCCGGAAAATGTTTCTATAATTCACAATCAGATAAAAGCGCCCGTTACAATGAGGCTCAGCGAGGGCGAAAATAAAAAGCCAAGAAAGACCAACGCATCTTAATTTGATTAATTGTGGGTTGCAACTTTCAATCTGAGGTTGCAGCTCATTTCGCATAAGAGGAGGGACGGATATGAGTCAGACAAAAAGAGAAAAAGAGGTTTTAACCCTTCCGATGCTGCCGCTTCGCGGATTAGTGCTTTTTCCGAATATGAAGCTCCATTTTGATATAGGAAGAAAAAAATCCATAAAGGCAATTGACACAGCGATGAAAAGCGATCAGATAGTTTTTATCGCCGCTCAAAAGAACATCAACAGCATTGATCCGGAGCGCAGGGACATATATTCCATCGGAGTCATTGCAAAGGTAGTTCAGGTGATAAGACAGCCTGACCATATCAGCAGAGTTATCGTAGAGGGCGTTTCCCGCGCCGTGATAGAGGAAATATACGATAACACCTCATACCTTACCGCAGATGTGGTAAGGCTTACACAGAATAAAAACAAGTCCATGACCTCATACGACATAGCCGTAATACGCAGCGCGAGAGATATATTTGAGCGCTATCTCAATTTATCTCCAAAGCCGCCGGCGGATCTGTTTTTCAGAATGAGAACGATAAACACAACGGACGAGCTGTCGAATTTTATTGCCGCCAACTGCAATATTTCATATACGAAAAAGCAGGAGGTTCTCGAAATAGACGACCCGACAATGCGGCTTGAGCTGCTCATAGACTATCTCACGCAGGAGGTGTATATACTCAGCGTAGAGGCGGAGATCGCTCAAAAGGCAAAGAACAGAATAGACGAATCTCAGCGCGAGTATTTTTTGCGCGAGCAGCTAAAGGTCATAGAGCAGGAGATAGGAATAGAGGACGAGGAGTACGCAGAGGTTGACGATCTGCGCGCGCGGGTAATAGAGCTTAATCTTCCCGAGGACAGCGAAAAAGCGCTGCTTAAGGAATGCGAAAGGCTCGAGAGAATGCCGTTTGCGTCGCAGGAGGCGGCGATAATGCGCTCGTATATAGAAACCTGCGTAGAGCTGCCGTGGAACACAAGCAGCGAGGAGAGAATAAACATTCCCGCTGTTCGCGCGGAGCTTGACCGCCACCATTACGGATTGAAAAAGGTCAAGGAAAATATACTTGAAAACCTCGCGATAAGAAAGCTCTCGCCGGAGGTTAAGGGTCAGATACTCTGTCTTGTCGGCCCGCCGGGAGTCGGAAAAACGTCAATTGCGCAGTCGGTCGCCGCCGCAATAAACAGAAAATGTCAGCGGATAGCACTCGGCGGAGTGCGGGACGAGTCGGAAATAAGAGGTCACAGAAGAACGTATATAGCCTCGATGCCGGGCAGGATAATAAGCGCGATAAAAACAGCCGGTGTAAATAATCCCGTGCTGATTTTAGACGAGATAGACAAGCTCGGAAACGATTTCCGAGGGGACCCGACCTCAGCTCTGCTCGAGGTGCTTGACAGCGAACAGAACGATAAATTTTACGACCATTACATAGATATACCGTTTGATTTAAGCAACGTGCTGTTCATCACAACGGCGAACGACCCGTCGATGATACCTCCGCCGCTTATGGACAGAATGGACGTTATACAGCTTGACAGCTACACAAGAGAGGAAAAATTCCATATAGCGAAGGAGCATCTCATACCGAAGCAGATGAAAAACTGTAAGGTGACAAAGAGAATGTTCAAGATAAGCGACGACGCGATCTACGCCCTTATCGACGGCTACACGCGCGAGGCGGGAGTAAGAGAGCTTGAGAGAAAGATAGTCCATCTCTTGCGCAAGGCGGCGATAATGATAGTAGAGGGCGACTGCAAATCTCTTTCAGTCAGCCCCAAAAGGCTTGAAGCGCTCATAGGCCCGGTGAAGTATAAAACCGATAAAATGGCGAAAAATTCCGAGGTCGGAGTTGCGACGGGACTTGCGTGGACGTCGGTCGGCGGCGAAACTCTCCCGATAGAGGTGGCTGTTATGGACGGCACGGGCAAGATAGAGCTGACCGGTTCGCTCGGCGACGTTATGCAGGAGTCCGCAAAAACGGCTGTCACCTGCATACGCACAATGTCCGAGTCGCTGAAGATAGAAAAGGATTTCTACAAAAAATATGATATCCACATTCACGCCCCGGAGGGCGCGGTGCCGAAGGACGGGCCTTCCGCCGGTATAACGATGGCGACCGCCGTCGCCTCCGCGCTTACAAAGAGGCCGGTAAAAGCCAATATCGCAATGACGGGAGAGATAACGCTGCGCGGCAAGGTTTTGCCGATAGGAGGGCTAAAGGAAAAATCCATGGCGGCGTACAGATACGGCGTCGATACGGTTATTTTTCCGGAGGATAACGTCTCTGATATGTCGGAGATAGACGATACCGTGAAGGGCTCGATAAACTTTGTCCCGGTCGAAACCATAAACGAGGTTCTGAGCCTCGCGCTCGAGGGCGCGCAAAAGGATAGGGCGAAGCCGTCGGCGCGGAAAAGCGGCAGATAAGGAGGAGCTGTATGAACCTGAACAACGCGGCGTTTGAAGCCGCATACGGCACGTCGGCGCAGCTTCCGCAGTCGATTTTGCCCGAGATAGTATTTTCCGGCAGGTCAAACGTCGGAAAATCCTCGCTTATCAACAGGCTTTTAAACAGGAAATCACTTGCAAGGGTGAGCGCGACTCCGGGAAAAACCGCGACGATAAATTTTTTTGATATTGATAAAAGGGCAAAATTTGTCGATTTGCCCGGTTACGGATACGCCAAGGTTTCTTATGCCGAAAAAAAGAGGTGGGCGGAGCTTGTCGAGGGCTACTTTGCGTCGGACAGAAAATTTTGCGTGGTAGTTCAAATTATAGATATGCGGCACGCGCCGTCCGAGGACGATATGGGAATGCTCGATTTTTTAAATCACAACCGCCTTCCGTTCATCGTCGTTCTCACAAAGAGGGACAAGCTCAATAAGACGCAGCAGCAGCGGCAGCTCGAATATTTTGACGAATTGTTTGACGAGTACGGCGGCGTTCCCGTATTTACGTTTTCCGCCCTGACCGGCGACGGCAGGGAGGAGATACTTGAGTATCTTCAGCAAAGGGTTGAAGAATTTGAAGATGAGGAGAGGTAAGAATGTTTGTAAACGATTGCTTGAATGTAAATGAAAAGGGTCATTTGACGATAGGCGGATGCGACACGGTCGAGCTTGCCGAAAAGTACGGCACTCCGCTTTATGTTTTGGACGAGAATGTTATAAGAAACACCTGCAAGGCGTATGTGGACTCGTTTGGCAGACATTACGGCGGCAAGGGACTTCCGCTGTACGCGAGCAAGGCTTTGAGCTGCAAGGCGCTGTGCGAGATAGCCAAGGAGGAAAAAATGGGGCTTGACGTCGTTTCCGGCGGCGAGCTTTACACCGCGCTTAAGGCGGATTTTCCGGTTGAGAAAATACATTTTCACGGCAACAACAAGACATACGACGAGCTTTGCTTTGCCGTTGACAGCAGTATAGGAAAGATAGTTGTAGATAATTTAACGGAGCTTGAAACTCTCGACGGCATATGCGCGGAAAAGAACAAGGTTCAAAAAATCTCCATGAGGATAAAGCCGGGCGTTGACGCTCATACACACAGCTTTATCAAGACAGGACAGATAGATTCAAAATTCGGCTTTGCCCTTGAAACGGGGGAGGCCATGGACGCGGTGAAGAAGGCGATAGAGCTTAAAAATGTAGAGCTTACCGAGCTTCACTGCCATATCGGTTCGCAGATATTCGACATAGAGCCGTTCGTTACCGCCGCAGAGGTCATGATGGACTTTATCGGGGCGGTTAAGGCTGAAACGGGACATATCGTCACCGAGCTGAATCTTGGCGGCGGCTTCGGAATAAAATACACGGACAAGGATAATCCTACCGCTTATGATAATTATATGAAAGCCGTTTCAAACGCCGTTCACGCAAAGGCGGAGGGATACGGACTGCCCGTACCGTTCGTATATATCGAGCCGGGCCGTTCGATAGTCGGAGAGGCGGGTATCACCCTTTATACCGTCGGCGCCGTGAAAACTATTCCGAACGTGAGGACGTATGTGTCGATAGACGGCGGAATGTGCGACAACATACGGTATGCACTTTATCAGTCGGAGTACACCGTTGTGACCGCCAATAAGGCGGACAGGGAGCCGGATTCTGTTGTTACGGTCGCGGGAAAATGCTGTGAAAGCGGCGACCTCATTCAGGAGAACACGAGGATAGCCGAGGCGGCTCCTGGGGATACGCTTGCGGTCCTCTCGACCGGCGCTTACAATTATTCGATGTCGTCAAATTACAACAGGATCCCAAAGCCGCCGATAGTTTTGGTGAACAACGGCAAGGACAGGCTCATTGTAAAGCGCGAGAGCTATGAGGATCTGATAAAGAACGATCTTGACATTTAAAATTAAATGCAAAAAAACAGCCGCGACACATATGCTGCCGCGGCTGCTCGTTTTTACCGTGTGCGCGATTCGCACTGTTCGGGCGGCGACCGCTTTCCCGCGCCCCGCAGGGGCGCGGGAAAGCGAAAAAACGCGGCGGCACAGCCCCGTGCAAAGAGGACAGCACCGCCGCGCCGCGTTTTTTCCGTCCGCGCCGCAGGCGCGGACCGGTCGCCGCCCGAACCGAATCCCCTCTCACCCTGAGCGGGGGATATGGAGCGGCAGCCGTATAAAAAGAGAGCAATAATTTTCAATCAAACATTCGCCGGACCGAGCGAGATCGTCATATTGATAAGAGCCATGGTCAGAGCGGAAGAAAGCGAATCCGAGCCCTCGCCAAAACCGCCGGAGGCAGCCAGATTTACATATTCGTCAAGGACGATCAAAGCGCTGTGCATTAATCTGCGCTTTGGAAGCACCTTTGGGTCTATCAGCTTCGAGCCGGTAATAGCGTTGCCGAAGCCCTGAACGGTCATCAAATACGCGTTGACCTCAAGCGTGTCGTTTACGATTCGCTCAGTTTCGAAATCGCTCAAAGCTAGGGCGGCGAATACGGATAAATCAATTCCCGCAGTCAGCTTGTAGCCGTGACCCTTGAGCGAATTTATGACGGCAAGGGTCTTTTCTGTAATTTCCGCCTCGTCCTTATCACTCAAAGCGAGGACGTTTGAAATTGCCTGATTGGTATTTCCGATGTTCATTTCGCCCTTTAGCAGTTCAAAGCATTTTTCCGACCTGCCGATAATATCGTCGTCGTTTTTGCCGGACAGAGCAAACTGTACAGCCGTTATACATTCGCCGGACGAGGTGAGAAAGAAGTGATTTTTTTTCATCATATCAAACATCTTTCTCGTGTGCATCGTGGTTTCGGCGTACTTTTCGGCGCTCGAATATTTCACGATAAGGTAAGCCGCAAGAGTCAGGGACGCGGACGGGGAGAAGAACTCCTTTAAAAAACCGTAAACGGCGCGCACAAGCAGGAATGTATTCGCCGGCTCCTGCTCCATCGAAATTAGAGTTGCAAGAGCGGTGGTCGTCGTTATGTTGCGGAAGTTTGAGAAAAAGCTGGTGCCGTCCTTTATTATATCCTTTGAGGCTTTGATCCTCTGCGGATTTATCTCAATACCCTTTCCGGTGTATATGTTAGCGCAAAGAGCATACAGATGCGACGCCTCCCAGCGAAAATTTTCACGCATCATCTCAAGGTTCTTAACAAAAAGCTCGCATCTTGAAAGCAGTTCTTCGGTCATTGAAATTCATCGCTCCCATAATATCGGTTATTTAAAAGCGGCGCAACGATCTGCGCCGCTCGGTTTTATTTTATCATACTCCCATAAGAGCCTCGCCCGACTTTATGAGCCTGTCGGTAAGCTCGCGGGCGTTTTCGGAGCTGCTGCCCACCGCGGTGACATACAGCTTGATTTTAGGCTCGGTCCCGCTCGGACGAACTATAACCGCGTTTTCGCCGTCAAGGAAGAAGGCGATAACGTTCGACTTGGGAAGTGTTATCTCGGATTTCTCACCCGTATTAATGTCCGTGCTCACGCTCTCCAGATAATCGTCAACTTTCAAAACCTTAAAGCCGCCGATCTCGTCGGGAGTGTTTTCTCTCAGGCGAGTCATTATTTCCTGCATTTTTTTCATTCCCTCGGCGCCTTCAAAGCCGAAGTTTAAGGTGGTGTTGAGATAATAACCGTACTCCTCGTACATCTCGTCAATCACCTGAGAAAGAGTCTTGCCCTGCTTTTTGTAGTACGCGGCCATCTCGCAGATGAGCATAGAGGCGACAACCGCGTCCTTGTCGCGCACATAGGTGCCGGCAAGGTAGCCGTAGCTCTCCTCAAAGCCGAAAACGTATCTGCTCTCCTCGCCCTTTCTTTCAAGGCCGAGGATCTGGTCGCCGATATATTTAAAGCCGGTCAGAACGTTTCTAAGCTCCGCGCCGTACTTTTCGCAGAGCTTGTTTATCATAATGCTCGTGACTATCGTTTTTACAATTATCGGCTTTTCCGGAAGAGTGCCGAGAGCCTTTCTCTGCGAGAGAATATAGTCCGTAAGCATAATGCCGGTTTCGTTGCCCGTTATAAGCCGATAGTTGTCGCCGTCCTTCGCGGCTATGCCTACGCGGTCGCTGTCTGGGTCGGTCGCAAGAAGAAGGTCGGGCTTTACGCTTTTGCACAAATCAAGACCGAGCTGTAAAGCCTCTTTGATTTCGGGATTCGGATATGGGCAGGTTGTAAAGTTGCCGTCGGGCATTTCCTGCTCCTTTACTATAACAACGTCTTTTACGCCGATTCGGTCGAGAATTGCCCTGACGGGCTTGTTGCCCGCGCCGTTGAGCGGAGTATATACGACCTTCAAATCCGAGTCCGCGCATATGTCCTTGTGTATTTGCTGCTCTTGAACGCGGTCGAGATAAGTCTCGTAAACGCTGTCGTTTACATACTCAATATCCCCGCTGCTGACCGCGCTGTCGAAATCGGCAAGCTTAACGTCGTCAAAGCAGTCGGTTTTCTGGATTTCCGAGTAAACTGCGTCAGCGCCGTCGTCGGTCATCTGACAGCCGTCGTCGCCGTAGCACTTGTAGCCGTTGTATTTCGCAGGATTGTGGCTTGCCGTCACCATTATTCCGCTCTGGCATTTAAGCTCGCGCACGAGAAACGAGAGCACGGGAGTCGGCTCAAGCTCCGCTGTGAGATAAACCTTTATACCGTTTCCCGCAAGAACCCTTGCCGCCTCTCTCGCGAACAGGTCGCCCTTTATTCTCGAATCGTGAGTTATTGCGACCGCCGATTTTTCGTACCTGCCGTTGAGATAATTGGCAAGTCCCTGCGTGGCATGGCGCACCGTGTATATGTTCATTCTGTTTGTGCCCGCGCCAAGAACGCCGCGCAGACCGGCGGTGCCGAATTCAAGGCTGCGGTAAAAGCGGTCGTATATTTCATCTTCATTATTCTCAACGGAGTTAAGCTCGTCAATCAAATCCTTATCCTCCGTGGCTTTTTCCTTCCATAAATCAAAAAGTTCATTTACTTTCATTTTTAATCACCCCAATAAAAATATCTATGTAATTTCTGAAAGAATATTTTTCACTTAATCACCTAAATTATACCATACGAATGCTCAAAATACAAATTACAAAACTGACTAAATTTGTAAGAATTGCAGAGCGATGTAATAGCTATTATGCTTAAGAATGTAAATTTATCGTGAATAGCTTTGATATTTTTGCAATTTACTTGTTTTAATTCGCGGGATATAGTAAAATAATGAAGTGTGTTGCGGATTGAAAATTAAATCAGAAATTTAATCTGAAAGGCAAACAGGAGGAATTAAATTGGACGATAACAATAATCTTATGCTTGAAACAAACGACGGTGATGAAAAAAATCAGGAGCAGCCGGAGGAAAAATTAAGCGGGGAAATCCAGTCGGAGGGTATCTTTGAGGAAGCGGACGGCGCAGACACCGAAGTCCCGGAGCAGACGGACGAATCCCAGACCGACGGCGAAACGGACGAACCCGATTTACAGGCAAATGACGAGCCTTTGCCCACGGAGGCTGAGCCGGTGGGAGCGCCGCTTGACAGCTCTGTCGCAGCGCTTGACCTTACGGCGCCGACGGCGAAAAAGAAGAAAAAGCCTCACTGGATCATGCCGAGCGTAATCATATCGCTCTGCGTTTTGATTTTGGGAATAGCCGGTGGGATCTCTTATCTTTTGTTTTTCGACAACTCCATTGAGGGAACTTATGTGATAGAAAATCCGAACGCGGAGGAGCAGGCGATAAAAAATTACTATGTGTTTGAAGCTCCAAGTGACGGTCAAAAGGGAACGCTGAAGCTCCTGTTCGGTTCTTTGGATTTTGAGGGAACATATGAGATAGTAAACGAAAACGGCACGAGCAAGATAGCCCTTGATCTTATGGCGGTAAACCTTTACGGAACATATAATTACAGGGTAGAGGGCAATAAGCTCACGGGACACAAAATTGAGATTTCGGACGACGCGGGAAACGCCATGAATTTTGTGCCTGCGACATATCAAAAGACCGACCTTGAGCCGATAAAAAACGCAAAAATGGATTCAAAGCTCGTCGGAACATGGGAGGACACAGCGGGCTACGGCATTAAATACACCTTCAACGACGACAATACCCTGATAATGAACAGCAGCGGTATGACGATAGACTGCTACTACTCCGCCGTCAAGGGCGACCTCCAGGTAAAATATCAGGCGG